>JABGQJ010000014.1 GCA_018648945.1 Victivallales bacterium | reverse complement strand
AACTACGTGGTCCGTGAAAAGGTAGACGAGGAAGCCATACAACAGCAAGGCCAGGAGCAGAGCGCTGCCTGTGGCATAGCACAGGAACCTGATTGCGGGCCTTTTCGTTGGCACACAAGAGAGCATGCACGGTCTACCTGGATCTGACGTGGACAGAGCCACCGTCAGTTACTGGTTCCAGTTGCCGAAGGTCTCCCAGGGGGCGTGGATGGCGTAGCCGCTATTGTGCGGGTCGGCCCAGCCGTGACCGATGGGATAGATATGAAACCGATACCACTTCACGTGCCCATCGGCGAAGGCGACATTGCCGCCGCCGCTATGCGACTTGCGCATGGCGTAGTATTGGTTGCTGAGGATGTACATGTTGCCGCCGCCGCCCCCCTTCTCGGAGATCATCAGGCACTCGCTGGGGCGCGTGATGGAGCCGTCGTTGCGCGGGTTGGCGAAGATGCGCCCGGCGCTGCAGCCAGAGGAGTCGGAACCATGGGGCATGCCGTAGGAGACCTTGTAGCAGCGGTAGCTGGTGCCGGGGCAGGCGTAGACGTCGGAGTTGCCGACGTAGGGGTAGGTGTAGACGGGCCAACTGCGGTACCAGGTGCTGCCATTGCGCATGAAATCCGTGTCTGCCGACACCAGGGCGGTGGATGAACTGGTGCCCATATAGACTCCAGGGAGCATGCCGTCGCTGTCCCCGGCGTACATGATGTTGGCCAGGGCAAGCTGCTTGAGATTGCCCGTGCAGGAGATCGTCCGGGCCTTTTCCCGCGCCTTGGCGAGCGCAGGCAGGAGCATGGAGGCCAGGATGGCGATGATGGCGATGACGACGAGGAGCTCGATGAGGGTGAAGGGGTGGCGGTGGCGGGGGGACATGGCGGATTCCTCCGGAGTTGGCAATCGACTGTCTATATGATCTACCTGCAATTCCTTACCTATCAACTCACTATAGCAAGGGCAGGTCCCCGAAGCAAATATCGTCGGCCCCCGTCCCAAGCAGATTTTGGCGGGGGGGTGTATATTCGCCCGTGTCTGCCTGCCGAGCACTCAGTCCGCATGCAATCTGGAGAATGCGATGAGCGATTTCACCTATCAGCCTGCCGAGTTCGTGCCGTTCCGGGATGTGGAGGCGGTGGCCCGTTGCCGGGCAATCCGTCGACAGGACATGGAGAAACACCCGAACCCCGACTTCCGGATTCGCGTGGTGGCGGATTCCGAGCTGGGCTTTCTGTGGCTTACGGACATGTTCTACCGGATCAAGACGGCGGCGGACCGGGGCGAGCGGTGTGTCCTGATTACCCCGCAGCCGTGGCCGCAGGGCTACCGGCAACTGGCCTACCTGATCAACAAGTTCCGGGTGGACTGCCGCCAGCTGTGGACCTTCAACATGGACGAGTATGCCAACGAGGACGGCGTGGTCGCGCCTGAGACGTGGAAGCCTGGCTTCATGTACTCCATGCTGACCAATTTCTACGCCGAGTTGGACGAGGATCTGCGCCCGCCCCGCAACCAGGTGAACGGTATCTCCAACGAAAACCTGGACTGCTATGGCAAGATGCTGGCGGACCTGGGCGGGGCGGATTGCTGCTACAGCGGCCCCGGCTGGACCGGGCACCTGGCCTTTATCGAGCCGGATGCGCCTGAGTTCGACGCCCCGTTGGCGGAATGGAAGACGTTTGGGCCCCGGATCGCCACGTTGAGCCCCTTCACCGTCGCCCAGAACTCGCTGCACGGGTTCTTCGGCATGAGCGGCGATCTCTGCGCCGTGCCACCCAAGGCAGCGACCATTGGTCCGGCCGAAGTGATCGGGGCCAAGCACCGGTTCGACATGCATGGAATCACCGTGGATGGCTCCTTCGCTTCCTGGCAGCGGCTGACTAGTCGGCTGGTCCTGCACGGACCGGTGACGCCGCTGCTGCCCCAGTCGATTCTCCAGACCCTGCGCACGGATGTCTACGTGACCGAAAGCGCGGCGGCGAATATCGAGCCGCTGTGGGAGAAGGGGTACTAGATTCCAGATTAGCGGTTGGCGGTTTCAGATTTGGGATTGGCATGGACGGCATGGACTTGCCTGCGGCGCATGGACGACATGGACGATGGACGCGCAGCACGCAATGACACGAGGGCGCACCGTGCATGGTGGGGCGCGCCTGGGAACGCCGATCGCCTGACCGGCCTCCCCGAGGCGTGCTGTCTGCGGCAGCTATGCCGCTTGGTCCAGGCCGCTACAGGATTCCGACTTCGTTGGCCCAGATCTGCTCGCCGTTCTGGGCGCGGCGGATCACGGCCAGGGAGCCATCGGCGCGGGCCAGGATCTCGGGGGCCTGCACCTGGGAGTTGTAGTTGAAGGGGGTCATGGCCGCGCAGTAGGCGCCGCAACCACCGATCACCACGTAGTCTCCGACCTTGGGATTGGCCATCACGCGCTCGAGGATGTGGCCTTCCTCGTCCAGTGACTGGGAGTCGCCACTCTCGCAGCAACGCCCGACCACGATGCGCCGGTCCGCGTCGGCATCGAGACCGGAGAGGTCGAACTCGCCACTCAGCAACTGCCCGTCGGCGGCGACCACGTAGAAGGGATGGCTGGAGCCGTAGAGCAGGGGGCGACTGTTGACCTCCATACCACCATTGGCGACGATGAAGTCGAAGCCGTCCGCGCCGGTCTGCTTGCGGTCGATGACTTGGGTGACCAGGTAGCCGGAGTCGGCGACGATGTAGGTGCCGGGCTCTACTTCCATGGTGAGCTTGCGACCGGTGCGTTCGTAGAATTCCTCGAAGCGCTGCTTGGCATAGCCGCCGAGGTCTTCGACATCTGCCGCGTTCTCGCCCGGCATGCGAGCGACCTTGAAGCCGCCGCCGAAACTGACCCGGGTGACATCCGGGAAGAACCGCTCCACGAAGCTGAGTTCGAGGTCGATGTTGGCGCGCCAGGCCTCGGGATCGCCGCCGGAGCCGATGTGGACATGAATGCCATCGATGCACACGCCCTTGTTCCTGGCCGAGGCGAGCAGGCTTTCGAGGATGGAGAGATGGATGCCGAAGCAGGAATACTTGTCGCCGGTATTGCGGGTGGCGCTTTCGCCGGAGCCCACCCCAGGGTGCACGCGCATGGAGAGCGCGATCTGGTTGGCGGCGGCGAAGTCGGCCACCAGATCCAGCTGGCGCTGGGAGCAGATATTGTAGCGCAGGCCGTCGTGCAACATGGCTTCGAGGTCCCGGCGGTCCTGGCCGAGGGGGACTTCCTGGGTGGTGAGCATGATGCGGCTGTAGGCGAGGCCGGCGACATGGGCGCGGCGGGCCTCGTTCAGGCTGCTCGCATCGATACCGAGACCTTCGCGGGCGACGAGCTGCAGGATGGCGCGGCTGGAATTCGCCTTCATCGCGAACCGGGGCTCGATGCCATAGGCGTTCGGCATGCCGAGGATGTTCCGGCAGTGCTGCACGATCTGGGCTTCGTCATAGATGTAGGCGGGCGTGCCGACCTTGGCGGCAGCCAGGACATGCTCGGTGGTTACACTGCCCCAGGGGGCGAGGCGCGGTGCGGTGCTCATGGGAGACTCCAGAATCCGGATGGTTATGAGAATGCGTCCCCGAACTATAGCGCCACCTCGCGAGCGTGCCGTGCACACACGAAAACGCCCCGGTGGCGTGAGCGACCGGGGCGTTGGTGGTGGTGGGGTGGTCGGTTAGTAGCGGTTCTCGGGCTTGGGGGAGAGGTACTTGCCGCTTTCGCCGCTGTTGTAGATCCAGGCCCAGGGGCGCGGCGTGCTCAGTTGCCGGAAGCTCTCCACATGGCCATCGACCGCCAGGCAGTTGAAACGTCCTGAGTGCAGTCCAGACGAGCTGTAGGCCCAGCCGTCCCAGGCCATGGGGCAGCTCGAGGGTTGCGGGACTTGCACATCGCGGGCATTGCCCAGACGATTGCCGTTGTCGCCACAGCACCACATGTAGTCGCCCTCGTCAGCCTTGGCCTTGTAGGTGCCTCCCCACCAGCCGAGCTGGTGGCCGGGACAGTCGGCCATCTTGTCGTTCATGCCGTAGGAGTAGAGGTTCTTGATCCAGCTGGTGTTCGTTCCCCCGCGTCGACCGGAGCCGCTCTCGGCGATGTAGCAGTGCCAGTTGGTGTACTCGCTGTAGTAGGTGAAGTGACCGTTGTTGTCGTCCTGGTACAGCATCATGGAGATCCCCGCCTGCTTGAGCTGGTTCACGCAGGAGATGGCCCGGGCCTTGGCTCGGGCCTGGCTCAAGGCCGGCAGGAGCATCGAGGCGAGGATCGCGATGATCGCGATGACGACGAGCAGTTCGATGAGGGTGAAGCGGAGAAGTGAGCGGCAGATCTTCGGTTTCATCGCGCGGCCTCCGAGGGGTTGAGTTCTCAAGGAACCGGCCTTGTTACATCGGCAAGAGCAGTTCCCGACTTCCATGGGTGCACTCTATACTGCTCCACTGTCCGGTGCAAGCAATGGCGAGCCTTGAGCTTATGGAACCTTGGGCAGGAGGAAGAAGCGGCGGACACTGAGGAAGGACGAACGACTGGCTTTCGGGTTCTTGCCGACCAGGCGAAGCTCGATCTGGTGCGGGCCGGCGGCGAGTTGCGTTTGGCCGAAGGAGACGGGCTCCGACTCGTCCAGTTCCGGGGTGTAGCCATCGAAGGGCTGGCCGAGCGGCTTGCCATCGACCGAGAGCTGGAAGATGCCGTAGCCGGGATAGGTGACGAAGTCCGCCAGCAACTCATACGTGCCTTCCTTCTTGACCGGGAGGGTGAAGACCATGGCATCCCCATTCTTGGCCGCGGCGAGGAAGTGGGACCCCAAGCCGTCCAGACGCTTCATCCGCGTGCCCGTGGGAGAGACGACTGGCAGGTCGAGGGCCGCGTGGACGATTCCGTCGAAGGCTGGGGGCCGGTCCTCGCTGATGGCGATTTCGTACTGCTTCCGCTCAGCGCTGAAGGGCAGGCAGAGGACGAGTTTGGCGTTCTTCAGCGGGGAGTGACCGTCCTTGGTGTAGGGGTTGTGCTGAAGCGCGGGCCAGAGCAGATGGCTGCCTTCGGGAATCGTCGCCCGGAGTCCGCGCCAGGTGAAGGCACCGCCGGTGTCGCTGGCCTCGATGCGGACCGGCTTCTCGCCCAGGTACAGGCTCTGTCCGTTTGCGAAGCGAAGCCGTCCCCGTCGCTTCAGGAAGGGGACGTGCGCTTCCACGGGGGCATCGGGCAGTCCCTCGACCCGGTAGACGAGGGCGAGGGCACCATCGACGCCGGGCTCTGCCGTTACCTGTCCGGATGTCTCCCCGTAGTGGAGGACGGCTCCAGTGGTGTTCTCGTCTTGCCTCAGTTCGGCCTGCTGAGGGGTCCAGAGAAGATCGACTTTGGGGATGAAGTCGGGCTTGGTGTTGCCGGGCGTGTGCTTCAGGAGAGTCGGATCGCCGACGGTGAAGGTGGACCAGTAGGGCTGGAGCTTGGTGTTGCCGCCGCCAACCACAAGTCCTAACTGATCGTGGTAGACGCCCACGAAGTTCTGGCGGTCCTGAATCCAGCGGTTATTGATCGGGTCACAGGCATAGGCCGAGACGCAGACCTGCCAGGGCTTGCGGCGGAGCATGCCCGCCTTGCCATCCCCCAGAACCTGCGCGCTGCGGTCGAGGGTGGCGGCGAGGGGCACGGAGGGACCGGTGCCACTGTAGAGCAACATGAAGGCGGCATATTCGGCAGAGACGGCCCGGTCCTGGTCGCGGTAGGCTGCGGTCTGCCCGAGGAGGTAGCCGCGCCCGACTGCGGTATGGGAGAAGCCCACATTGCCGATGTCTCTCTTGCCATGGTGGATTTGCCGTTCGTCCACGGTGACGACCGCGGAACCATCCGGCCAGAGGAACATGGCGTGGAAACGGGCGGAGCGTTCCAGGGCCGCGAGCACGGTCTGGTCCCCGGAGACCGCGTAGTAGGTGCCCAGTGCATCCATGTAGACCCGGTTGTAGCCCACCACTGGGCCATAGTGCTCCGACCAGAAGCCGTTGGGGTCCTGCAGGGCGACGGTTTTGGCCATGAAGGCGCGCGCGGCGTCCTGCCAGTCCTGATTCTCGAAGGCGAGGCCCGCGAAGTAGAGGGCCATGGCGTGGTGGGTGGGGATGTTGTGGACGTGTCCGTCGGCATACTTGCGGATGCCCTTGAAGCCCAGCAGCAGGCCTCGTTCCCAGGTCTTGCGGCTGGCGGCGGGCATGGCGTCTCGGACCAGCAGGTAGGCGCGAATCCAGCGACTGTAGGTCCACGGCATGTGGATCTGGCCCCAGGTGGAGTTGTCCTTTTTGCGGAAGGTCCACTTGCCGTCCTTGTCCTGGGCCTCGACCAGCGCCTCCCCGCCCCGACAGATGGCGGCCAGCAGCTTGGGATCGTGGTGGAAGGGGTTGTTCGGGGACTCGATGGACCAGGCGGCAGCCAGGGGGAACAGCACATTCTGATCACTACAGATCCAGGGCTCGCTGCCGAAGCGTCCGGTCTCGGCATCCTGTTTGGCCAGGATGCCGGGCACGCCCTTGACCAGGCTCTTGAGCAGCCACTGCCGGTTCGGCCACTCGGGTTTCTGTGCGGACAGCGCGGCGCAGGCCATGGCGAGACCTCCCAGGAAGACTGATGTCTTGTAGCGGCTACACATGACTAGACCTCGAATTCATCGCCGTCGTTGGCGACATTGACGGGATAGGGAAGGGCGGTGGCGGCCGTGAGCAGGTCGTCCTCCCGGCCACCATCCCAGAGGGGGCCGATGTGGGTGAGCACGAGCCGCCGGAGCGGGGCTTCGTGCAGAGCCGCCAGGATGAGCTTGATGTCGGCATGGGTGGCCTCGCATAGACAGAGGTCCACCGGCTTCTCGACCACGGGGAAGTCGTGGAAGTCGGCGGTCAGGTCCCCCGTGAAGAGGACGCGTTTGCCTTTGGCCTCCAGCAGGTAGGCCGTGCTCTGGACGCCGGAGGGCCTGGCATGTTCGGTGGGGATGGAGGTCAACCGGATGTTGTCATCGGCGAAGGTTGGGCCTGGCGTGGTCGTCCGGAACTCCAGCAAGGGTGCGGGATCGGGCAGATGGAGCGCTGCCGCCCAGCCCAGCAGAGCCGGGATGGCCGCTTCTTCTGGCAGACAGATCTGGCAATGCCAGCCGGGCTGACGGTACTTGAGCAGGTGTTTGATGAGGATTGGGAGACCGCCTGCGTGGTCGCCATGCATGTGGGTGACGAACACCGCGCGCAGACGGCCGAAGTCGTAGTCCCGGCGAATCAGCGTGGCGCAGACCGGTTCCCCGGCCTCGATCAGGTAGTCGCCGCCCGGCAACTCCACCAGGATGGCGGAGTTGCTGCGAGTGGGGGTTGCGTCGCCGTGGCTCGAACCCAGCGTGGTGATCTTCATATCGGTGATCTGCTCTCAGAATTTGACCCAGCGGAGGTCGCGCACCAGCAGGCGCACCCGGGACTTCGGTTTGGCGTTGATCCCCACGAGCAGACGGCGGATCTGGACCGGGTTGAGCTTCCCATTCCCGTCCTCCTTGGAATAGGGGCCCCAGGTGGCATAGCGGAACAGGGCGGTGACTTGCTGCGGACGGCGCGTGCTGTCGTCGGCGCTGAGTTCCCCGAGGTAGGACGCCCCGCCCTCCTCGGTGAACTGGCAGCGGATCTCGCCCTTGCCCTCAAGCAACTGGACGGTCATGCTGACGCCATCGTAGTCCTCGCCGGGGATTTCTTCCTCGGGCAAGGTCAGGAAGGGATAGGCCCAGGGATCGCTTTCGCCGAACTCCATGGTGAAGACCACGGCTCCGTCGAGGCCTGCCTCGGCGGACATGGTGGCCCCCTTGTTGATATTCATGGTCCAGGCCATGCGTTTGGCGGCACTGGCCAGGGGGGTGCTGGCGACGGGCTTGAGGCTGGCGACATCCCCCGCCAGGCGGAAGGAGAGGACGGATGTCCCGAGATGCCCGAACGCTCCGGTCAGCGTTACCCAGCCGCCCTCGATGACGGCCTCCCCGGCTCGGGGCAACTGGAGCCGCAGGCTTGTTTCCAGCGCTTCGCCGGGCGGGATGACCAGCTCGCCGGGGGGAACGGTGATCTTCCAGCCTTTGGGCGCATCGGCCAGGCTGAGCCTGCCGCGAGCGGCGGAACCCGAGAAGTTGTAGACGTTGAGAGGAACCGATCTGAGGACGCCGGCCGGCAGGCGGTGCGCCTGCCCGTGCAACCAGCGCGTGGACTTGCGGAACTGGGTCTGGAGAACGATGGGGCAGGGCTTGCCGGGGCGGGGATCGGCTCGTTTGGGCGGCGGGGTCAGTTTCAGCTGGGAGAGAGCCCCGTCCGGCAGGATGATGAACCGTGGATCTGTTCCCAGCCTGGGGCGTGACGTGCGCCCGTAGCAGTCATAGACTGCCTCGGGACGGATCCCGTCCAGGGGGAGCGGCTGGGGTGTCTCCGACCAACCGACCAGGACGGTGCGGCTCTGGCCATCGGGGCGGGCGGCAAAGGCGACCATTTCGTAGCCATCCCCCGCCAGCTTCCCCAGGCAGCGGGCGGAGGCCAGGAAGCGACCGGTCGCCGCCAGCGCCACGTAGCCGGGCCGGGGGGTCAGGTCATGGCGCAGCAGGCCGAACTGGGTGCCACGCTCCAGGTAGTTGCCCAGAATGAAGAAGAAGTGCCGGTCCACGCCCGCGTAGAGGCTGGCGGCGTAGGACCGGGGGAGGAATTGCGCTTGCAGGAGTTCGTCGATGCGCCCAAGCTCCCCCCAGGGCTTCTCGGTCTTGGTCTGGAGCCGTATCCCGCATTCGGAGATCCAGATGGGGCGCCCGCTGGCGGCGTCCCGAGCCCCCTCGAACGCCTTCCCGTAGGTCTGGGTCGGGCTATAGCTGTGGATGTTGTAGGTCTCGAAATAGGGCCAGACCTCGTTGCGCAGCACGCCCTGCGTGTGCAGCTCGGAACCCGCCCCGGCATACACGTTCCAGCACACGGTCGCGTGGGGCGAGCCGGACTTGATGCCGAAGTAGGCCGCCTTCTGCAGTGTGCACATCTCGTCGATCGTGTGCCCCCCGAACGCGGTGATGTTGGCCTCGTTCCACGGCTCCCAAGCCAGCACCTTGCCGCTGTAGCGCCGGGCGACCCCCTGGGTGAACGAGTAGAGATGGCGCAGGTCGCGCGGGAAGCGTTTCCAGGGCTCCTTTGCACCGTCCAGTCGGTTGTCCCGCGCCCACTTCGGGCTCGAGTGGAATACCTGCAGCACGTTCAGACCCTGTTTGGCCTGGGCCTCGATGGCGGCGTCGTAGATGTTGCCGGGCTTGGCGAACTGGCCCTTCTCGGGCTCCATTTCCCCCCAGGACAGGCGGTCCCGAATCCAGTTCACCCGGGCGACACTGGCCAGGTAGGCGAAGCCCTCGCGCTTCCCCTGGTCCCCGCGGGCGAACCACGCGGTGGCCGAGTCCACGCAGATGGGCGAGTTGTCCGCGGTTGGCAGCGATGGTCCCTCGATCACCGCGCAGGAGGTCCAGCCCACGCTTTTCCCCGTGCCATCGAGGAAGTCGATGCGGTACCAGCCGATCGGGAGGGCGCCAAGATCGCAGGTCCCCGCCAGCTTGGCGCTCGCAATTTCGTGTCGGGCGATGTCCGTGGCGCGCCAGGAGGCTGCCTTGCCCCGGTACTCTGCCGGGGTGGCGACGATCACCGTTTCTCCCCGGCCGAAGACATTCCCGGGGTGGTCCGGCAGGATCTTCGGTATCTTGCGGGGCACCGTGCGCAGGCGCACTGCGGGAGCGGCCCCAACCTGTGATGTGATGGTGACCAGAACGAGCAGACTAAGTAGATGGCGACGGCAGTGATGCATGGGTTTCTCCTCGTGGGGGCCGCAAACTGGATTCGGACCACTACTGTACCGCAGCAACAGGTGTGTGAGCAAATGACGATTGAACAGCTTATCGAGCGTCTGGGGGATTACCCACTTGCCGTGGCCGGTGCCATGCTGGCGGTGCCAGCTCTGGCGTGGCTGCTGGTGGGGGTGCACGGCGCCGGCCGTGGTGATCTGAAACCATGGCGCTATGCGCACAGCATTCTCCTGCACCTGGCCGTGTTCCCTGGTGTGCTCGCGTTGCTGCTGCTCGGCTACCAGCTCTTCATGCGTCCCGGAGATCTGCTGGCGCTCGACCTGCTGGTCTACGTGCTCCCCCCTGTCTGCATGGGCGTTTCCTTGGCGGGGATTCGCCGGGCGACCGCGTTCGAGCATCTGCCTGGCTCGGGGCGGCTGCGCGGCTTCGTGGTGACCGCAGGCCTTTCCTTCGCCCTGTGCCTGCTAGTCATGAAGCTCCGGGTCGGGCTGTTTTTCTTCAGCTCCATCTGGATGTTCCTGATCCTTGTGGCCATACTTTACGCGCTGTTGCGCGGCGGGCTGCGGGCGATGACGCGCGGGGGGCGGTGGCCGCCGCCCGGGGGCCCGAGCTAGACCGGAACCTTCTGAGACGAGGTGCTGCCCCATGCTGGATCTGCGGACCGTCGAACTGGTCATTCCCACCTACGAGCGCGGGCCGGATGATGCGACCCCCCCGCTCACCTTTGGCGGTGCGCGCCGCGGTCGGCGGCGCCCGTTCCCCTACGCGATGCAGGATGATATCGATATCGCGACCATGCGGTTCGATCCCCAGCGGCGCTATCGGGCGGTCGTGCTGAACAACGGCCTGGTCGAAGCGATTGTGCTGCCGGAGATGAATGGGCGCCTGTATTCGTTGCGCGATCTGCGGACCGGGCGGGAGATGTTCTATCGGAACCAGGTGGTCAAGCCGGCGCTGGTGGCCTTGCGCGGGGCCTGGATCAGTGGCGGCATCGAGTTCAATTTCCCGACCCTGGGACACTCGGTCAGCACCGTCTCGCCGGTCGCCTTTGGCGTGGAGCGCGGGACCGATGAGATCGCCGTCTGGGTCGGTGATTTGGATCGGGGTACCCGGCAGCGGTGGCGGGTCCGGCTGAGTCTCAAGGAGGGGCGCGCGGCGCTTGACACGCGCGTTGAGCTGAGCAACCCGAACCTCTGGCGGGAACGGCTGTACTACTGGGAGAACGCGGCGGTTCCCGCAGGCGGGGACATGCGGTTCGTCTGCCAGTGCGACTGGACGGTCGGCGCGTCGTCACAGCCATTCCCCCGGCGCGATGGCAAGGACGTCTCGCTGCATGTCAACAACCCGAACCCCTGCGACCACTTCGGCTACCGCTCCCATGCCGACTTCTTCGGCGCGCACTACGGGGACGGTCGCTGTGGCACCTACCATGTGGCTCCCCGCATCGAAGCCCCGGGACAGAAATACTTCACCTGGGGCACCCGCGAGGACAACAAGATCTGGGAAGGCTATCTCACCGATGCCGATGGCCAGTATGTGGAGATCCAATCGGGCATTCTGGAAACGCAGTGGTTCACCGGCTGGCTGGACCCGTTGCAGACCCTGCGTACCGAGGGCTCCTGGTTTGGCGTGTCCGACTGCCCGGAGCTTGCCTGGGCCAACTCGCGGTTGGGCGTGGCAGTGCAGGAAAGGGAGGACGGGGTGGCGCTGTCGCTGCACTCGGTGGACCTGGCGGAGGAGGTGACGGCAGTCGTTCGCGCCGGCGGGCAGGTCGCCGAATCCAGCATCTGCCTGTGTCCGGGGCAAGCTGTGTCGCTTCCCGTGCTGCCTCCGGACCCCTTCCAGTTCGAGGTGCGGAGCCATTCCGGCCGTCTGTTGCTGGCCGAGGCATGGTCGGGGCCGGGAACCCGGGGCCTGGCGGCGACGCGTCCGACCGAGCCGCCCGCGCAGTGGGGCATGCAGGCGCGGAGCCAGCCGGCTGCGCGCGTGGCCGAGAGCGAGGTGAAGTACCATCGTTGGGAAAGCGCCCAGCAAGCCTTGACCAAACACGCCGCGAGTGTCCCCGAACTCGACGCAACCCGTGTGCAGGCCGAGATCGCGCTCAAGACGGCAGCTTGGGGGCGTGCCTGGGAACTCTCACGGGCCGTGACGGAGGGTGATTCCGAGGACCATCTTGCCCATGCCTTCGCCATGGTCGCCGCCCTTGGCCGCCTGCGCGCGGGGGACGGGCACGCCTACTACGATGCCTACGACCATGCCCTGGTGGTCCGCAACAATTCCCGGTACGCCGCTGCCGCGAGTCTGGTTCTGGGTGAAGCGTCGCTGCTGGCCGGGCGTCCCCTGGATGCGGTGATCGCCCTTGAACGTGCTATTGGCCAGGTCCCCGGTTCGCGGGAAGCGCGCCTGCTTCTGGCAGCGGCGAGGCGCGCGTGCGGCGAGGACGACATGGATGTACCCGCTCTGGTGCAGCAGGAGCTGATGGGGTGCGACGGGAATCCTGCGCTTGCGGCCGAAGCGTTCCTGGAATTGGTCTTTGTCTGGTGGCGGGCGGGCTGTGGAGACTGTCTGGCCGAGGCCCTGCCCCTGGCACCGGAGCCAGACCACCCCGCCGTCCGGTTGCTGACCGGTGCCACGCCCCCCGAGGCGGGGGTGGTTCTCTCTCGTTGGGAGGAGGCGGACTTGCTTCGCCAGGCTCTGGATCGCGACGGTGAGCAACCGGCCTGGAATTACCTGCTGGCCGTCTGGGAGGTGGAGAATGCTCGGGTTCAGCAGGGCCTGGCGCGATTGGCCGGGATCGCGGCGCGCGACTCGGGCGTGAGTTGGCTGGCCCATTGCGTCCTGGCCGACCATGCGGCGCATGTGGCAGGCCAGCCCGAGGCGGCGGTCGTGCATCTGGAAGCAGTCCTCGCCGCGAGGCCAGAGGACCATCGCTTGCTCTGCTGGCTCGACGACTTGCTGCGGGGGTTGCAGGATCTGCCCTCCCGTCGGGAACGTTGGGCGTCCGTGTCCCCCGCCCTGCGCCAGCGCGGGGACATTGTGTTCCGGTTGGCGCGCCTGGCCTTGGATGAGGGGCGGGGCGCGGATGCGGCGGCGATGTTGCTGGCCCAGCGCTTCTCGGTGTACGAGGGTGGCACGTCGATTCGTCGGCTCTACGTGGATGCGCTGCTGGTGGCGGCCTTGGCTGCGCTGGCACGCCAGGATTCCGTGGCAGCGGCGGGGCATTGCCGAGCCGTTCTGGAGTACCCGGAGAACCTGGGTGCGGCCTCGTATCTAGGGGAACACAGCCGGTTGGTGCGCTTCCTTCTGGGCGAGATCGCCAGTCGCTCGGCGCAGACTGACAAAGCCGAGGAATGGTGGCGCGACGTACTGGCCCGCAGCGGTGGCTCCACGGCCTACACGGTCGGCGGCGAGGATGCCGCCGGCAAACTCCGCGACGACGAACGCGTGGCCGTCTGGCTCAGCGCCGAACGGTTGGGGGAGAACCCCACGGGCACGGCGATCCCGCTCCCGACCGAGAAGCCCGCCAGCGAAGGCGCTCTCCGTGCCGCTCTGGTCGCCAGCATCCGCACCGGTTCGCGCAACCCAGACTGGGAGTGCCTTGCCCTGGCAAGCTACCCCTGCTCGCCTCTGCTCCGCATTCTCGTCGGATTGGCTTCCGTGCCACCCCGTGAGGAATGCTCCGCGTAGGGCTGGGATTGGCATGGCGGCGCCTCCTGGAGATGCGGCGGTCTCCACCGCGAAGGCGCGTCAGCGCCGATCTGGTGAGGGTATCTGTGGTAGGCGTGGCGTTCCGTCGCCCTTTGGGCTCCGCGCTCAGGTACGAGCGCATCTCCAGCGCTGGGATTGGCATGGCGCCCCCCTGGAGATGCGGTGGTCTCCACCGCGAAGGCGCGTCAGCGCCGATCTGGTGAGGGTATCTGTGGTAGGCGTGGCGTTCCGTCGCCCTGCGGGCTCCGCGCTCAGGTACGAGCGCATCTCCAGCGCTGGGGTTGGCATGGCGGCACCCCCTGGAGATGCGGTGGTCTCCACCGCGAAGGCGCGTCAGCGCCGATCTGGAGGGACGTTTGTGGTGGGCATGGCGTCCCGTCGCCCTCCGGGCTCCGCGCTCAGGTACGAGCGCATCTCCAGCGCTGGGATTGGCATGGCGGCGGGATAGGCATGGCCGGGACCCCTGGAGATGCGGTGGTCTCCACCGCGAAGCGCGCTGCCCGACCCGGACGGTTGGTTGGCAGGCGGTGTCTCCCGTCGCCCTGCGGGCTCCGCGCTCGGGGTCGAGCGCACCTGCAGCGCTGGGGTACGCACGGCAGGGGCCGCTCTCTGTGCGCGCCATGCACTCTCTCGCGGGGCCACTTCCGGGAAACCGGGGCCGATGCCCAGCAGTTGAGAGCCAAGAGGATAGGCCAACCGAGAATCCTGAAGTCCTGTAGACAGGTAGCGGGTTCGCCACTACTGTCTTTCGAAGGCCGAGTCTGGCAGGCCGCGCTAGTGGCCGGGAAACGGGTTGGAGGGCAAGACCTTTCCGGAAAGTGGATTTCTGCAGAGTCATATTGTTCGGCGGATCGGACATCAGGAGAATGTGACCAGTGAGCTACAACATCGCCGTTGTTGACTTCCGTCTTCCAGACGACTTTGAGGGAGCATGCAAGATCGTGGGTCCGCTTGCGGAGCAGGATGCCGACGAGATCAAGGACACATACAGGGCGTTCCACGATGCCGTCACGAGGATCTATCCATGCATCTGCGA
Source organism: Victivallales bacterium (assembly GCA_018648945.1). The sequence goes on along the minus strand of JABGQJ010000014.1, from coordinate 12,335 downwards.
TCTGCCCGACGACCAAGTGGATGATGGCGTGTGGTGCGATGGGCCACTGATCAACAACTTCACGGTCAAAGCCCCGGTGATCGGCTTCGTCTACTCGGAAGTCGAAGAGGCCTTGCCGAGGGTGGGCGAGTTGGCTCTGAGCATGGGGCTCTCGATCCTGGATTGGCAGGCCGGGAAGGTCTACAACCCATAGAATCACCGAACAATGCCATGCACACGGAGGCGAATGCCGCTACGCTTCATTCCCCCGGCGATGGACACGTTCGGACACAACCTGCTGCACTGTCCGCGTTGCTCCTTCGCACACAGGGGCAACGCCCCACAGCCCAAGGGCTGACAGACCACAGCCCAGGGCATAGCGAAGGGGTGCGCTGGGTATGGGGCCACGCCCGTCTCGGCAGGCTGCAAGTCTGCCAGAGGTCACGGGGAGTTGCAGACCTTCAGCCTGCACTCCTTGTTGACCCACCTGGGGCGGCGCTTCGCTCCGCCCCAGGCTGTGGAATTCTGCACCTCTGGTGCGTGGAGGCGGCGCTTCGCTCTGCCCCGGGAACAGGGCAGCAGCCAGTGGTCCAGCGGCGACCGAGCAGGCGATGTTGCCAGGACCAAACCCCGCCAACTACATGCGTGTCTCTGGCATGGACAGTGTGTTAGCCGTCTGTCTCGGTTGCCATGCTTGGTGTGGGCAGTGATAGAGACAGTCCATGGCTGTCGCCCCTTGTAGCGGCAACAGACAAAACGGCACGCGGCGGGATTCCACGGCCGTGCGGCGCGGCGGCTATGGCTGGTTGCGGGGTTTGGGGTATGGTAGTACGATGGCGTCCACGAATGTGGGCTATGGCGGAGATTTCATTCACGGAGAACATACGGTATGAAGCGCACGGAACGGGTGAACCCCTTTGTGGGCACGGCTGGCGATCACGGCCAGCTCTACGTGGCGGCGGATGTGCCGTTCGGGCTGGTGAAGCTGGGTCCGGACACGTTTCCCGGCGTCCACCGCCACACGGCGCACTCCGGGTATGACTACGACGACCAGGCGGTCGCGGGTTTCTCGCACAACCGCGTCAGCGGCACGGGGAACGTGGGCGTGGGTGGGAATCTCTCGGTCTTGCCGTCGTTGGACGCGCAGCCCCGACCCATTCCCGAGCGGGCGGCGGCGTTCGCGAAGGAGGACGAGTCGGCGGAACCGGGCTACTACCGGGTGCGCTTTGCCTCTGGCATTCTGGCGGAACTGACCGCGACGACCCATGTGGGGTTGCACCACTACACGTTTCCTGGGGATGGCGCGGGATACGTGCATCTGGACTTGGCCAGCGGCCACACCCCCGTGCGGGATGCCCATGCCGTCGTGCTTGGTCCGCAGGATCTCCTGGTGGAAATCACCAGCAGTCAAATGCACGACAATGGGTGGTATCGGCTCTTTGCCCATGTTCGGTTCAGCCGCGACGCGGCCATTTCGCTGCATCCGGTGGCCAGGACGACGAAGGGCGCGATTGGTGCCATGCGGGACGGTGCCATGCAGGTCGTGGCCGCATTCGACCCCGGCGAATCGGTCCTGGTCAAAGTGGCCCTGAGCCATATCGGCGTACGCCAGGCTAGGCGCGATCTCGACCGGGAGTTGCCGGGGTGGGATTCCGACGCCGTACGCCGCGCCGCTTCGGTGGCGTGGGAAGAGGCCCTGGCGCGATTCGATGCGTCCGGCGAAGCGGACCATGAGACGCTGTTCTATACCCATCTGGGCAACTGCTGTGTGTCTCCCTTCGACGACACCTCGGCGCAGGGCACCTACATGGGGGACGATGGCGAGGTGCATGCGGCCACCGGCAGGCACTACAATGGCTGGAGCATCTGGGACAGCTATCGAACCAAGTTCCCCGTGTTGTCCATGGCGACGCCCGAACGCATGCCGGCGATGATGGAATCCCTGGTCGCCACCGTGAACGAGCGCCTGGACATGGTGCCACGCGAGGAGTTCTACTCCTTCTCCGGGTTTCTGGCGCTGAACACCGTCCGCCTGGAGCTGGCGAACGCGATCCTCCTGGATGCCCATTGCAAGGGGCTCGGGGCGCCGGTCGAGGAGACCTATGCGGCCATGGTCGCGTTGGCCCGGCTGGATTTCACGGCCCAGGAGGATCGTCTTGGCTATGTCCCACGACGTCCCGACGAGACCTGTCAGCGGGCCTACGACAACTGGGCGACCGCCGAGATGGCCCGCGTGCTGGGGCGGGAAGGGGATGCGGCGGAGTTCGCCCGCCGGGCCAGCTACTACCGGAACGTCTGGGACGAGGATCGCCGCTTCTTTCGGGCCCGGGACGAGGCGGGCCAATGGCTCGATTTCCCCGACGACCCGACCGCAGTCAACGAGAAGTACGTCTACGAGGGGTCCGCCTGGCATTGGCGCTGGGCAGTGGTGCACGATGTGGCCGGGATGGTGCCTCTTTTTGGCGGGCGGGATGCCTACGCGCGGGAGTTGAACTACTTCTTTGAGAACGACCTGCATAACCACGGCAACGAACCTGGCGTGCACGCGCCCTGGATGTTTGCGGCCACCGGAACCCCGTGGCTCAGCCAGAAATGGGTGCGCATGGTGCTGACCGAGCCGATGGTCCAGCGCTACGGTACCCACGGTTGGTTGCCTGAACCGTACCGGGGCTGCATCTACCGCAACGAGCCGGAGGGCATGATCCCGGAAATGGACGACGATGATGGCTGCATGGCGGGCTGGTACGCGCTCTCCAGCCTGGGGCTGTTCCCGATCTGCGTTGGTCGCCCGCTGTATGCGGTGGGCATGCCGCTGTTCGAGGAGAGCGTCTGGCATGGCCCAGGCGGGGATTTCCGGACGACTGTCCGTAGCCATGGCCCCCGCAACTGGTACATCCAGTCGGCCACGCTGAACGGCAAGCCGCTGGCCCGGCCCTGGGTGGCTCATGCCGACCTGGTGGCAGGCGGCCATCTGGAGCTGGTGGCTGGTCCCAAACCATCCGCGTGGGGCGCGGGTGCGGACTTGCCCTGGTAGGCGCGGTCTGCCGTTGACGCGGGCGTGCCCCGAATCTACATTCAGGAAAGAAAGCGAAGGCCAGGGAATCGTGCCACGACGGGCTCGGCACGCCATCCGGTCGCTTCGCCAGACCGTTGCGACTTGGCAAGGAGTGATGTCTCGATGATATCGAACTGCGTGTTCTGCAAGATCGTGGCCGGGGAGATCCCCTGCGACAAGGTCTATGAAGACGATCTCGTGCTCTGCTTCCTGGATATTGCCCCGCTGACCCTCGGCCACGCGCTGGTGATTCCCAAAGAGCATCATACCAGTGCCACCACTCTGACCGATGAGGTGGCGGCGCGCATGTTCCAGGTGGCACCCAAGATTGGCCAGGCGCTGGTCCGCGCGACAGATGGGGGCGGGTTCAACCTGCTGCTCTCGAATGGGCCTTGTGCCGGCCAAGTCGTCCCGCACGTGCATCTGCATATCGTTCCTCGCCGGAACGACGATGGGGTGATTCTGCCCACGAAGACGGCGGCATATGAGTCGCCCGAGCAGAAGGCGGAGATCCTCATGGCCACCGTATCTCGGCTCGGCGCATGACGACGGACAGTGACTATCAGGAACGCATGCAGGCCCTCCTGGCGGAGGACGCGCGCTACGCCCAGGACGCCTACGACTTTGTACGGGAAACGGTGACTTTCACCGCGGCCCGGCTGAATCTCGAAGGGTTGCCCCCCGGCAGTCGGCACATCCGTGGTCCCCAGCTGCTGGACGGGTTCCGCGAGTTCGCCCTCCAGGAATTCGGCCCCCTGGCATTGGAGGTCCTGCACGAATGGGGGCTTCGCCAGACCGACGATGTGGGGTACATTGTCTTCAACTTGGTCCGGCATGAGCTGCTTGGCGCCAGCGAGGAGGATTGCCAGGACGATTTCGCCAAGAGGTTCTCCTTCGAGGAGGCCTTCCTGCAGCGCTTCGTCGAGCTTGGTGACTTGCCAAAGGACTTGCCGAAGATCGATTGACCGAGCGGAATCCGAACAGCGTGGGAGTGGAGGCAGATGAAGCTTACCTTGGTGCGCGGAGACATCACCCGGGAGCAGGTGGATGCGATCGTGAACGCCGCCAATACCGGCCTCTGGGGCGGCGGGGGGGTGGATGGGGCCATCCATCGCGCGGCTGGTCCGGAGCTTGACGAGGCCTGTACGGCACTCCGGCGCTCCCGAGGGGGGTGCCCTACCGGCGAAGCGGTCATCACGCCCGGCTTCGGCTTGTCGGCCAGCCATGTGATTCACACGGTCGGCCCCGTGTGGTATGGCGGCAATGGCGACGAGGCGGCGCAGCTGGCCTCCTGCTACGCTCGGAGCCTCGCGCTTGCCGAGGAGCACGGCGTCCGGACGCTCGCGTTCCCGGCGATCAGTACCGGGGTATATGGCTACCCGCTGGCTGCGGCCTGCAAAGTGGCATTCTCCGCCGTGCTCGCCCACCGGGGCGCAAATGTGGCGGAGGTTCGCTTCGTCTTATTCTCGGACGAAGCCTACCAGATCTACGAGGCCACCGCCAGGAAGCTGGGGGTGGCATGAGGACGCCGCATCAGCGAGCGGCATCGTGTCTCGGGCAGTGTACTTTCTACCCGGACCAGACTATAGTACTTTTTCCACTGTGCGGCGTGGTCGGATCGAGATTGATCGGCGGGGCCGTGAACTACCGGGTTTCAGTGACTGCCGCATGACCACTTTTTCACGCATATCCTGTGTCGCCCTTACTTGGGACTCGGCTGGCGAGTGTCGTGGCGTCCTTGTGCAAGGCCGTGGGGACCGACTGCGTGTCCGTTCCCACTGGCAGGCGAAGGTGGGGCCGGACTCGTCGGTGGCCGAGTGCCTCCGCGAGGGAATCGCCCGCCTCGGGGCCGGCGACAGCGCTCTGGTTGTCGCGGGGGCGGCGGATGCCGCCTGTGGCCTGGCCGAAGTCGAGGTGCCGGCCCTCAAGGCGACCGAACTGCGGGGCGCTCTGGGTTTCGAGCTTTCGCGGAACTGCCCCCTGCCCCCCGATCTGGTTGTCTGGGGATACCGCGTGCTGCCAGCCGCCAAGGGCACTCGCCTTCCCGTGCGCCTCTTCTTCCTGCGCCAGACGGCTTGGGAGCAATGGCTGGAGGCAGTCGGCGGGCTCAAGCTCGACGCGATCATGCCGCCTCAAGCGGCTCTTGATCCCATTCTGAGCGGCTCGAAGCTGACCTTGCCTGTGGCCGGGGGAGGGCGGTTTCTCTTCGTCCCCAACGACAAGAACGGCCGGGCCCCGACTCCCGCGACAGACGGGGACGACGATGCCTTCGGCGGCGGCGCGGAGCCGCTCGCCTGGGACTGTCTGCAGCCCGGCCCCCTGGCTCAACTCCCTGCCGAGCAACAGGCGGGGTTCACGGCGGCCCTGCTACTCGGCGCCTATGGCGTCTCGGCCACCTTCCAGGATGACCGGAGCGGCGGCCTGCCGGTACCGTACAATCTGCAACCGCGGCGCAATCGCCTGAATCGCTCTCTGGCTGTGGTCCTGGTGTTCCTGGCCGTCATTCTCGGGGTGGTCGGACTGTGGCGCGAATACGCCGCGCGCCAGGCTTGCCTGGCGGCGTTGCGTGCCGAGAACGCCCGTGTGCAGGACGATATCGCCCGGCAGACAGGAGAGATTCCCGAGAAGGGCAGCGAGGACTCGCTCGAGGCATTGGGCAAGGAACTCCGGGAGGCCAGCCTGGATCTGCGACGGCCCTCGCTGGCCGCTGTGCTCGTGGACCTGACCGAGATTGTGGGGCCCGAATCCTGGTGCTACAAGGTCGACTGGCGGGACGGACGCGTCACCGTGGAACTGCTGGAGAGCAAGGAGGATCTGGACTTGGTGCGCAACCTGGAGCAGTCGCCCGTGCTTGGCGATGTGATGGAGCAGACCCGGGGCACCAGTCTGGGGAAAACCATCCGGAAGCTGTCCATGGGCGCCCGCTGGGACCTGCCGAATGAGTTTGGTGACGAGCCCGCGCCAAGAAAGCCCCCGGCCGGTGCGTCATCACCTACGAAGCCTTCTACGAAGCCCCGCCCCGGTGCGCGGAAGAAGCCCGGCATGGGCGAACAGGCCCCCAAGGTCATCCGCAGTGGTCCGGCGCCGGGAGTGCCCCCAACCATGCGGAAGAAGGAGACGCGCTGAGATGCCTGTCGCCGCTGACAATGGCAGCCGCCGCAAGAAGCTTCTGCTGCTCGTGATGCTCGTCCTCGCGGTCGTGTTCGCCGCGCAGTTCTCCGGGGTGTCCCTCGGCGAGCTGCCGACCAAGGCGCTGGTGCAGCAAGAAGCCGCGCGTCTGCGCGCCGGGCGCAAGAGCCTCGGGCAGATCCAGCGGCAAACCCAGCGCGATGACACTCGCCTGCAGGGATTGAGCAGCCAGGCGACGCCGTTCTGGACGGTGTCCAGCCGTCGTGCCCAACAGGAGGTGAGGGAGGAACTCGATGCCCTCGTCCGCCATGCCCAGATCACGAGCTGCAGGGTGCAGAATCTCCCTTCTTCGCCGCTGACTGGCTACAACTACTTCACGCAGGTCGAGTTCTCGGTGTCTCTCGTTGGCACCATGAAGGTGGTGACCCGGTTGCTGAACGAGATGGAGCGGTCGGAGCACGTTTTCACTTGGAGCCAGTGCAGCCTGAGCACCACCAGCCGGACCGCTCCCAAGGAAGTCCGGCTCAATGGCAAGGTCCGGGCGCTGGTGCTTGCCGCCGAGGCCCAGGGGTTGCTGGCCATGACGCGGGAGGACGAGGGATGAATCGCTTTCTGTGGTTTCTGGTGAATCTCGGACTGGTCACCGCCGTGTGCGGCGTTGGGCTGCTGCTGACCGAAAGCGACCCCGCGGCCCGCTGGGACCAGATCCGGAAGGACGCGCTGGCGGACGCGCAGGCGAAGGCACCCAAACCGACCGCCACCGTCAAGGGGGAGCTCCCCGCCCCGGATGCGCGCGATTCGGTGGATGCCAACACGTTGAAGGTTCTCTGGCAACGCAGCCTGTTCCGCCCGGACCGGACGGAGGACATCGAGATCAAGGCCGCGAACGACAAGGCGAAGGACGCGGCCCCGCAGGCGGAATGGGTGTTCGAGTTGAAGGCGATCCTGAGGATGAACGAGCGGAGCGTGGCGATCATCCAGGTCGATCCCGCGAAACGCGCCCCGGTGCGTTCCACCCGCTCCTCCCGCTCCTCCCGCCGCATGGTTCCCACGCCGCCCCCGGCGAAGGGACCGGCAGCGAAGCCCAAGCGGGCCAAACGCCTCTTCCATGAAGGCGACAGTGTCGGCGAAACCGGCTTCGTGGTCACCAAGATCAGCAAGGCCGAGGTCATTCTGAACAAGGGCGACGAGGAGAAGATCCTCACGATCGAGCGGCAGGACGCGGGCAGCCTGGCCCGGCGCGCGGCCCAAGTGAAGCTCGCGCCCAAGGCGAAAGCGGGCACTCCTCCAGCCGCCCCCAGAATGAGAACCACCAGCCGCTCCACCCATTCGCAACCGCCGCCGCCGCCGGGCGGTCCCGGTGGCCCGGGCACCCCCGTTCCCGTGGCTGGCTCTGCCGTGCGGCTACCCAACCCGAAGGACACTGCCCTCGCCGAGAAGCGCAAGCGCTTGGCCGAGGAACGGAAGAGACTCCTCGAACAATACAAACGCTCCGCGAACAAGAACTGAGGAACCCGCCTATGAAACGGCGATCTGCTTTTTCTCCCGCCAACCTGCTTCCCGCCCTGTTGCTGCCCGTTCTCCTGCTTAGCGGCTGCCAGAGCCTGCAAGACCGCTGGAGCGACGAACCGGAACCGGTCGATCCCGATGCCTACGAGAAGCTGGCTTCCCAGGTGCTCAAGGGGAAGGCGGTAAAGCCCGCGGAAGCATACCAGAGCGACACGATCGTGGTCGACGAGGTCGCGCCCGAAGAGGCCACTGCCGTCGAGAACCGGGACTTTCCCCAGAGTCGCCTCCCCGCCGATCCCGCCGTGCCGATCGCGGCCTATCCCGAGGGGCTGATCAAGGGCATCAAGGATCCCGCCGCGAAGGTCCGCGTCGAGCTCACCATGGACGAGATGGCGGTCCATGAGATCGTTCCCGCGTTCGCGGATTTGCTGAGTTTCAGCTACCAGATCGATCCTGCCGTGAAGGGGTCCGTGACCATGCACGTGGACTCCGAGATGACCGCCAAGGAAGCCTGGGAGTTGTTCGAGCACATCCTCTGGCTGTCCGGTGCCTATGCCTCGCACTACCCCGGCTTCATCCATGTCCTCCCCTTCAACAAGATGCCCTATGATCGGCGGCTCCTGGGCAAGCACCAGGCCCAGGCCAACGTGGAGGTGGCCTTCATCCCCGTCTACCACGTCACGAGTGCGGAGATCATCAAGAATCTCCAGCCATTCATGACCGAGGGCGCCACCGTGACCGACCTCACTGCGCAGAATACTCTGCTGATCGTGGAGGCCCCCGCCAACATGCTGAAGCTGCGGGAACTGGTCCTTCGGCTGGACAGTCGGGGCGAGGCGAAGTGGCCCCATGCCTGCATCCAGGTGCACGAGGTGGATGCCGAGGAGCTGCTGAACGAGTTGGAGGAACTGCTCCCCGTCCTCGGCTACCCGATCGCGGGCTCAGGCCCCTCGGGAGGGAAGGTCAAGCTGACCGTTCTGCCCCGCCTGAGCACCATCGTGGTCAGCGCCGCGCTGCCCGAGGTGCTCAAGGAGGTGACCGTATGGGTGGAAGCCCTAGACCGCGCCGACAGCACGTCGAAGGAGGACATCTTCTTCTACGAGGTGCAACACAGCACTGCCGAGAAACTGGACGAGATGCTGTCGGTGTTCTTCAACGCGGACTCCACCACCAGCGCCAAGGCGACGTCCAGGACCAAGTCCACCAGCGCCAAGACGACTGCCACTGCGAGCAGCAGGACTACAGCCAACAACCGAAGCAAGGCGACCACCAGCAAGCCCAAGAAGAGGACGAAGTCGAACGACGAGTTGACCGACAGCATCTTCGATACCCCCGTCGTCGTCTACGTGGACCAGGAGCACAACCGACTCACCCTGAAGACCACGCGCCGCGCCTTCAGTCTGATCCAGGCCATGCTCGAGCGGCACGACATCGCGCCCCGGCAGGTTCTGGTCGAGGCCAAGATCGTCGAGGTCACTCTCGGCAAGAACACCGAGTATGGCTTTGCCTACGCACTGGAGCATTCCGACCTGCAGGGCAGCGTCAGCCACATGGGCACCGATGCGGGCGGCAATGCGCGCAGCGCCTGGGACGACACCGGCACGGCCTGGACTGGCAAGGACCCCGTGACCGGGCTCTACCCCAGCAACACCAGCAACTTCACCAGCGGCGCGGGCGGCCTCGCCATCGGGTACCTGAAGGGCGACACCATGGCGTTCCTGAATGCGGTCGCGGGGGAGGGGAAGTCCAAGGTGCTTTCCTATCCCCAGGTGGTGGCCACCAACGGCGTCGAAGGCGAGATCAACATCGGGCGCAAGGTGGCGATCAAGACCACCGAGTACAATGACGACTACAAGTCCAGCTACGAGTACCAGGACACCGGTACCAAGCTCACCGCCACTCCCTACATCACCGCTGGCAACGACGTGCGCCTCGAGATCCAGCAGGTCGTCTCCTCCGTGATCGAGGGCACTGGTGGCGACGGCAGTCCGGATATCTCCAACAAGACCCTGACCACAACCCTCATCATCCCCGACGGCGGCACCGCCATCATGGGCGGGTTGATCGACGTCTCCAGCTCCGAGGGGCACACTGGCATTCCTATCCTCAAGGACATCCCGCTGCTTGGGCGCCTCTTCCGGACCAACGACAGCTCATCCACCCGCAATGAGCTGCTCGTCCTGATCAGCGTGAATGTGCTCGATGTCCAGACCGACACCGTGCCGCTGCTCAAGCGCTACCACAAGGCCCTCCAGGCCATTCAGGAGCAGATGGACTGATGGACTTGCCCGGCACGAACGAGGAACGCGAACTCGCCGGCCAGGAGACCATCCTGATCGCCGAGGCGGACGATGGCGCCCAGCTGACCCTGGCGAGCGGCACGCTTGGCCACCCCGCTTCGGCTGTGCCCGACCGCGAAGTGGCGGTCCGGGTCCAGGCCGAGGTGGCCCAGATCGTGGGCCAACCCGCCTTGGTCGACGAGCTCGGGGGGACGCCGGGGGCGGAGGCCAGTCTGGTCGAGAGCCGCCGGGTTTCCGAAGAGGCGTTGCTGGAGGTCCAGGCCCGGATCAGCGGCCTGGCCGTGGTGGACGACGAGGACCTCGTGGACTTCGAACAGTTCCCCGAGGTGAGCTACGATTTCCTGGCCCAGCACGGCTGTCTGCCCATGGAGTGGGACGGTAGCCATGTCTTGCTCGGGGTCACCTCGCCCTATGGCCTGGGCCTGCTGAGCTACCACTGGCAGAGCCTGTACCAGCGCCAGGCGAGCTTTGCCCTGCTCCGGCCCACTATCGTGGCCCGGTATCTGACGAGCACCTACGACGTGGGGCAGGATGACGGCGGCGCGCTGGCCGGTGCCGACGCCAGCGAGGAGGCCCTGCGCGACATGGCCCGGGAAGCCCCCATCGTCCGCTTGGTGAACGATATGTTCAACCGTGCCGTCGAGATGGGGGCCAGCGACATCCATGTGGAGCCTGGCGAGGACGAACTGGCCATTCGCTTCCGCGTGGATGGGGTGCTGCAGACGATCCAGACGCCCCCCATGAACCAGTACCCCGCCATCGCCTCGCGCCTCAAGCTGCTGGCCGGGGTCAACATCGCCGAACGGCGGCTGCCCCAGGATGGCCGCATCGATCTGACCATTGCCCAGCACCCCATCGATGTGCGCGTGAGCACCGTGCCCAGCATGCACGGCGAGAGCATCGTCTCCCGTCTCCTCCAGAAGGAGTCCGCGGTCTTCGATCTGGGCAAGGTCGGCATGCCCGAGGCCATGCGCGACGAGTTCCACCGGCTGTTCAGCATGCCCCATGGCATGCTGCTGGTGGTGGGCCCGACCGGCAGCGGCAAGAGCACCACGCTCTACTGCGTGATGAAGCTGCTCAACTCCGACGAACGCAAGATCATCACCGTTGAGGATCCGGTCGAGTACCAGCTCGCCGGCCTGACCCAGATCCAGGTCCGCGCCAACATCGGCCTCACCTTCGCCGCCGGCCTGCGCTCCATCGTGCGCCAGGACCCGGACGTGATTCTGGTGGGCGAGATCCGCGATCTGGAGACCGCCGAGATCGCCATCCACGCCGCCCTGACCGGGCATCTTGTGCTTAGCACCTTGCATACCAACGACGCGGCTGGCGCCGTCAGCCGTCTCCTGGAGATGGGCATCGAGAGCTTCCTCATCTCCTCCGCCCTGCTTGGCGTCGTCTCCCAGCGGCTTGTCCGCCGCATCTGTCCCGACTGCGCCGGCGAGGGCCGCATCCCCGAGCCCGGCGCTGCTGAAGGGCAGACCCGTCGCTGTCGGAACTGCCTCGGCTCCGGCTATCGCGGCCGGGTGGGCATCTTCGAGATGCTCCTCGTCAGCGACGAACTGCGCACCGCTATCAACGAGCGCAGAGACAGCAACGAGATCGGCGCCATTGCCCGTCGCCACGGCATGCGTTCCCTGCGTGAGGACGGCAAGGACAAGGTCGCCGAAGGCATCACCACCGAAGCCGAAGTCGCGCGCGTCTGCCAGCTCGATCTCGCCGACTAGCCAGGCGGCCCGCCAGGGGCGGCGCTCTGAGTGGAGCCAGTAGCGTGGGCTCATTGCGTCCCGATGTGCGCTCAGCCAAGTGAGTTCTGCTTGTCACTCGTTCATGGGTTGAAATGCCTGTGCCTCTAGTCGAGCACGCGTTGAACTTCGATGAAATTCAGTAACAGGCGTTGCTCCGACGGTGCGCGCCCTCCCGTAGGCGCCTTGTCGCTGATCGCCAGGCGGGCCGACGTCGCCCGTGCCCGAAAGGTCCATACATGGTAGTTGAACCACGTGTGAATGTCCGCTGTCGCTTTGCTGCCATAGACACGATTGTATTCCTTGCGCACGTAGCGATCATGCAGCACATCGGCGTCATCGATATCGATTGTGAGGGCATGTGTCTGGTTGTGTGACTCTTTGCCATCGAAGCCGGCGCTATCGGCACTGTATGCTTTGAGTGTGTACAGCGCACCCGGTCTGAGATGCCGAAGAACCTGCCTCAGGCGATTTGGGCGTGAGCCAGTGCGCACCAGTGACACAACTCGGTCACATGCCAGAGATTTGTGCATCGTACCCCGGGCTACTCCGAATCCTCTGATCTGTCTGGCCTGGACGCTGTCTACCATTGCCGACTCCACGTCCCAATCTGTCAAG
>JABGQJ010001399.1 GCA_018648945.1 Victivallales bacterium | reverse complement strand
GTCTTCCACGCGCTCGCCCTCACACATGCAGGACCATCTGCGGGTCCGTCGAGTGGTCGAAGTCCGAGATGGGTCGGAGCGCGATCACGCGCCCGGCTCTGAGGGGATAATAGACGCGCGTCTCCCCTGGGCGCCACCCATCTGCGTCCAGGACTTCGACCCACTTCTCATATCCCTCGATGTTCGCCATACACCGGGGACGGATCTTCGGGACCGCGTGACGTGGCGTGTCGGTCCAGTCATCCATGCGATTCACCAGTCCACGGAAGAGGACGCCACCGTCTTCCTCGGAGCCGTCGAGCTGTGCGACGGCCAGGACAACGACTGCGACGGCCAGAACAACGACGAGGACGACCTCGACGGCGACGGCTACAACCCGTGCGGCGGTGACTGCGACGACGGCGACGCGACGGTGTTCCCCGGCGCTCCCGAGCTGTGCGACGGGCTGGACAACGACTGCGACCCGGACACCGACGAGGCGGTCGACGGCGACGCCGACGGCCAGACCACCTGCGACGGGGACTGCGACGACGCTGATCCGACCGTCTTCCCGGGGGCCACGGAGGTCTGCGACGGGGTCGACCAGGACTGCGACGGCGACATCGACGAGGACTTCGATGCCGACGGCGACGGCGTCCTCGGGGGCGACGGCGTGCTCGGCGGCGTAGTCGCGGATGTCCTGCGTGATGCGCATGCTGCAGAACTTCGGCCCGCACATGCTGCAGAACTGCGCGACCTTCGCGCCGTCGGAGGGGAGGGTTTCGTCGTGGTATTTGCGGGCGGTGTCCGGGTCG
>JABGQJ010001398.1 GCA_018648945.1 Victivallales bacterium | reverse complement strand
AGGGCCCTCTCGGCCTCCTCGTCGAGGACAGGTGTCGCCTGTCCCTCCGGCGTGTGCGAGCGGAGGAACGCATCAATGAGAGCGGGGATGTCCGCTCGCCGGTCGCGCAGCGGCGGCACTTCGACGGTCACGACGTTCAGCCGGTAGAACAGATCCTGCCGGAACGTCCCCGCGTCGACGGCGGCCTCGAGGTCACTGTTAGTCGCTGCGATGATTCGCACGTCCACGCTGATCGGCTTGCCGGACGCGCCGATACGTTCGACGACGCGCTCCTGCAGCACGCGCAGCAGCTTCACCTGCGTACCCAGGGGCACCTCGCCTATCTCGTCCAGGAACAGTGTGCCCCCATCGGCCGCCTCGAACCGCCCGTCACGCGCGCGGTCCGCGCCGGTATACGCGCCCTTCTCGTGGCCGAACAACTCGCTCTCGATGAGCGTCTCGGGAAGGGCGGCGCAACTCACGACGCCGAACGTCGCCGCGGCGCGCTTCGACCTCTGGTGGATGCGCTCCGCGAGGACGTTCTTGCCGACGCCCGACTCGCCCAGGAGCAGGATGGTCGCGTCCGTCGGCGCGGCCCGCTCCAACAGGGCGAGGACATCGCGCATGGCCGGGCTCTCGGCTATGAAGCCGTCGGCGTCCGTCGCGTCGGGCGCCGCCTCTGTATCGCGGCCAAGCTCGCCCTCGATCTTCCATATCTTCACGCGTAGGTCGTCGAGGTCCAGCGGCTTGGCGAGGTAGTCCCAAGCGCCGGCCTTGGCCGCCTCGACGGCCTGCGCATACGTAGCGAAGGCCGTC
>JABGQJ010001397.1 GCA_018648945.1 Victivallales bacterium | reverse complement strand
AGCAACATTTGGTGCTCCACAAACAATATTCAGCAAATTATCTTTTCCAATATCTACCGTAGTTAGGCTAAGTTTATCAGCATCAGGATGTTTGAAGCAGGTTTTTACTTCACCTATGACTATGCCTTCTAGCCCACCTTTTATCGATTGAAATTTTTCTATTCCTTCAACTTCCAACCCAGTATCGGTCAAAATTTCCGAAACACTTTCAACATCTAACTCAATATCAGCATATTGCTTTACCCAATTATAAGAAATCTTCATTCTATTTTTATTAATTTTATGAACCGAACAAAAGTAAATAAATTTTAAAAATATTTTTGTTACGAAAAAATGATTTTTCTATCTTTGCCGAACTTTATTGGAGAGGTGGGAGAGTGGCTTAATCCAGCAGTTTGCTAAACTGCCGTACTCGTGAAGGGTACCGGGGGTTCGAATCCCCCCCTCTCCGCAAAATAATTTTAACTAATCAATAACAATCCTTTAAGGAATTGAATATCAATAGTAATAGGTGCAAGCTACTGAATTAATGATATAAGACGAGTAGAACTTTGAAGGAGTTCAATTCCCTGAAATTCAACTCCTTCAGGCTTATTCTACAAATTGCTGAGCAACCCGCATTTCATAAGGACTGAATAACAATCAAGTCCTATCAGACTTGTTTTCATAATATTAATAAGTGCTGAGTAGTTACAGAATACTTATAAATTTCATACTTTATGAAGTAGATATATATTTATGATACAATTGCTACAACAAATAAATTCCTAATAATAATTTTCAATAGGAATATAAAAA
>JABGQJ010001396.1 GCA_018648945.1 Victivallales bacterium | reverse complement strand
CAAGCAACGTTGCTGGGAACACGCCGAAGTAGGCAGTGAGGAAGGTGCCGAATTCGAACTCCGGACCGCGGTGCAGGGACATGTCTCCCGTGAACGCGTCATAGCAGAAGCAGAATGCTGCCGACCATACAATGAGCCCCTGAAGGCACAGGCCACAGACCAGCATGTTCCCGACATTCTCGCTGCTTGATAGGTTCCGCAGGACGAAGATCAGGGCAACGATGCCCAGGAACACCACGAACAGCCAGGTATGATGCACCGCGAATCTCGCGGGGGCCAGCATGAAGTCCTCTGCCTCGACGCGTGCTATCCGGTATGTCCCTGAGTAGAGTGCCGGGAACACGGTCGCGACCACCACGAGAATGTGCGACAGCCCGATGGCCGAACAGACCATCAGCAGGTTGGCATGCAGTGCCTTCATTCGGTCGATTCCCTCCTTCGTGGCCTCTGTGCCTTCGTGGTGAATCCTTCTACTCGGTTGCCCGATTGGCCAGTTCGCCGAAGCGGTTGGCGACGGCGAGGGCGGGATCGAGCGGGACATCGACGGCGACTACATCGTCCGGGATGGAGATGGTGGGCGTGGCCCGGGGCAGTTGGTCACCGAATTGGGGGAGCCACTGGCGCTCGGCTTCGAGCATTTCGGTGACCATGGCGCGGACCTGGGCAAGGGTGCAGCAGGCGGAGGTCAGGGGATCCATGGCGATGGCAGCGACGAGGGTCTCGGGGTCGCCAGAAAGGGCGGCGGCCACGGCTAGGCCCTGGACGCTGACGTTGCTCTGGTTCATGGCGGCGAGGGCGGG
>JABGQJ010001395.1 GCA_018648945.1 Victivallales bacterium | reverse complement strand
CGGACTGGCGGAATCCCCCTGCGTAACGCACTGCTACGAACGTCCCCGCTCCGCCATGTATCCCTTCAACCTCTATGCCATGATGCACGCGCGTACTTGGCGGGAGTTCAGAAAGGGGTACGGTAAGGCAGTCGAGCACCTCGGCCTCAGTGGAGGCATTCTCATGTGCTCGCTCCGTGAGTTCAAGAAGACCAGCCCCGTCTACGCCTGATTCAGCTCAGGGCACAGAGGGCCTGGCGATAGAGATTGTATGGCACCGGATTCCCAGACAGACAAAGATCGCGCGCAACCGGGCCGCCTGGGCCACGCGGGGGCGTATAGCGTGTTCCCCGTGGCCCTGCTGGCTGAGGGGCGCGCCTGCCTCGTCGTGGGCGGCGGCAAGATCGCTACCCGCAAGGCGAAGCTCCTGCTCGACGCCGACGCCGATGTAACCGTCGTCGCTCCCGAGGTCAGCGAGGAACTCGCCGAGCTGGCCCACGCGGGCGCTCTCCGCATTGCTCAACGCCGGTTCGAACCCGCCGATGTGGCGGACATGGCGGTGCTTTTTGCCGCCACGGACGACGCCCGCGTGAACCGGCAAGTCCTGGAGCTCTGCCAGGACCAGCCGACCTTGGTCTGCGCCGTGGACCGCAACTGGGGCGACGGGGACTTCATTACCCCGGCCACGGTTCGTTCCGAGGGAACCCTCGTGTCGGTATCGACCGGCGGCAAGTCCTGTCGGCTCTCCCGACTGATCAAGGACAATCTGACCCGGCATATGGACCTGATCCGCTCGGCTGATCTGCTCGTTCTGGGGACCAGCC
>JABGQJ010001394.1 GCA_018648945.1 Victivallales bacterium | reverse complement strand
GCCCACTCACCCCGATGTAGACCCACTCGGGCGGCGTCTTCCCTGCCTTCTCGGGAGGAAGCTGGAAGGTGGCGGTGGTCTTGCCGGTGGCGGGGTCCAGCACCAGACACTCCTGCTTGCGGATCAGGTAGAGAGCATCCGCCGCCGCGACGAAGTTGGTGCCGCGCGCGTTGCCGCCGGGGATATGGGTCTGGTTGTAGCTGGTGTCGGTGGGATCGGGCTTGTAGGTCTTGTCGAAGTAGTCGCCAAAGGTGCCGAGATCGTCGAACTCCCGCCGCCAAAGCACCATGCCAGTGTAGACATCGCGGGCGCTGATCACATGGGTGCCCTGGATGAAGAGGCGACCGCCGATCACCAACTCCGTGGGACCATGGGCATGGCGGGGCAGCACGTCCTTGTGCGAATTGCCGCCGAACCAGAGCAGTCCCAAAGGCAGACGTACTCGCTGGTCGTCCGACTTCGCGGTGTTGCCCATGTCGCCGTAGAGATGAGTCCAGGATGCCGCGCCCGGCAACGGACCGGGCTGGCTGACCAACGTGCCGGCGCTCAGCCGTTCGCGCGGGAAGCGTCCTGCTGGCAGCTCCTTCGATGCGGGG
Organism: Victivallales bacterium; assembly: GCA_018648945.1. Next base: position 207 of record JABGQJ010001394.1, on the reverse strand, counting down.
AGGACCGGCAGGTTGGCGAACCAGGCGAGCCCGCCGTAGGGGCGCAGGATCTGACTGATGGCCTTCTGGGTGCTGGGAGTCGCGGCCTTGCCCTCGTAGACTACCAGAGCCGCGAAGTGCGGCGGCAGAGCAGGCTTGCCAGGCTGCCCAATCCGGATCGAGATACGCGAGCCATAGAGCCCCTTGGCTTCGAGGGGACGGCGCAGG
>JABGQJ010001393.1 GCA_018648945.1 Victivallales bacterium | reverse complement strand
GCCCCATCTACGGGAACTACCGCAACGACCACGCCATGCTCAGGCAGCTCACCCGCGCCGACGGCTTCCTCCACCGCGCCGACGGCACGCTCCACGTCAGGCTTTGGATAAAGGGACGCTTCCAGCCATGGCAAACGCGCGCCTTCAGGACCTTCCTTGCCGAGATCACCGACCGCATCAACGAAGCTCTCGATTCCCGACTCGACCGCATCCGGATCTCTCTCCTCCAACAGCCACCCGTGCTGTAGAGCCCCCGGAATCGGGGCGTTCAAGTTGCGGGAAGCTTGTGCTCAGGATGGTGAGTTCTGGGGGTCGGGGGTGCCCATGCTCGCAAGCGTTGCTCGCTTGCCGTGCGTGCACAAGCGCCCTACGTTCCCTCGACTGACAAGCATGAGCCCTGATAGCCCCCCAAAAGGCTGGACTCACTGCGCAACCGCAGAGCGCCGGACGACCGAGGAGTTTGGCTATGACGGACGTGGTCTTTGCATTCGACGTCGAGGATGTGTACAACGCGGAGTCCGACGACGCGTTGCTGCAGCTCTGCCGGGTGTTTGCGGAGGAGGAGGTCCCGCTGTCGCTGTTTGTGGCGGGGGAGAAGGCCCGCACGATCCGGCAACGCGGTCGGCGGGACGTGATCGAGGCCATGGCCGAACACGAGATCTGCTACCACGGGAACTACTGGGGGGACTTCCCCGAGCCAGCTACTCGCTACGGGGCGCGGCTACCCTTCGACGAAGGCGTGGCCTTCGCCCTGGATGTGGAGAGCAAGGGTCTGCACGATGTGGCCGAGATCACCGGTCAGTTC
>JABGQJ010001392.1 GCA_018648945.1 Victivallales bacterium | reverse complement strand
GTCGAAGTGCAGACCCAGTTCCCCGAGGAATACGGTCGCGCCTGGACCCGGCAGATTCTCATCCTCGAAAGTCTCCTCCCCATCATGGAGGCCATGCGCGAGCAAGGCCACACCCTCGCCGACCTTCGCCAGCTCATCGCCGAGCGGAAGTAGCCCGGGGCAAATGCAGAATGCAGAAGTGAGAATGCAGAATGGGCTGGGGCAGGGCCGAACGGCTCCACCCAGTCCATCCTATCCATCGTCCATGGAGTCCATACCTGTCCATGCCGTCCATTGGGACGGAGTGACCGAGGCCAAACCGCGTTGCCCAGCGCTCTGCCCTCCCCCCCTGGGCGCGCCGAGCACCAGCTCGGCCGGAGCCATACCTGGCCATGCCGTCCATCGGGACGGACTGACCGAGGCCGAGCCGCGTTGCCCAGCGCTCTGCCCTCCCCCCTGGGCGCGCCGAGCGCCAGCTCGGCATCTTCCTAGCCCGACTTTCCCCGCTAGATTCTGCAAGTCCCTGGCGCGCAGAATTTAGCTGTTTTCATTAGGTCACTACAACCTCTTTGCCACAACTTCGTGCACGCGCGCCATTCTGTGATTCGCGGCGAGTTTTCTGTAGATGTCCAAGTGGGCCGGCTCGGGGGCGCCGGTCTGCCTGATGTGATGGATGCGCCGTTGGTCGTCGGTGAAGATCAAGGTGTCGCGCCTGTGCGTCAGCAGCAGGTCGCGTACCGTGGTCCAGCGCCTGTTGTCTCCCGACTCGCGCAGACGATGCTCGATGTTGATCAGGAGGTGGTATGCGAGTACGGCGACGAAGAGAT
>JABGQJ010001391.1 GCA_018648945.1 Victivallales bacterium | reverse complement strand
TGTGTGGCAGCACGATATCCTGATCCCGAAGAAATATGGCGTGGATACCAATGTGGGCGACACCCGCGGCCCCTCCGGCATCTTCCGCGCCCTGCGCACGATCCCGACCATGATCGACATCTGCCGCGACATGGAAGAGCTCTGCCCCAAGGCCCTGCTCCTCAACTACACCAACCCCATGGCCATGCTCTGCCGGGCCATGCAGCGCGAGACTTCCATCCAGGTCAGCGGCCTGTGCCACAGTGTCCAGGGCACCGCCAACATGCTGGCCAACTGGATCGGTGCCCCCATGAGCGAGATCGACTACGTCTGCGCTGGCATCAACCACCAGGCCCACTACCTGGAGTTCAACTGGAACGGCGAGGATGCCTATCCGCTGATTCGCAAGGCCATGAAGAAGAAGGCCGTCCGCAACCACGAACAGGTGCGCAACGAGTTGTTCCTGGCCTTCGGCTACTACATCACCGAATCCAGCGGGCACAACTCCGAGTACGTCGCGTGGTTCCGCAAGCGGCCCGAGCTCATCGAGAAGTACTGCACGCACGGCACCGCGTGGAATCCCGGCGAGTACGCCTACATCCTCAAGGCCTATAAGGACCGGGTCAAGACCTGGAAGAAGCAGATCACTGGCTGGCTTGAGAACCCCGCGCCCCTCAACCTCAAGCGCGGACACGAGTACGCCGCCTACATCATCAACGCCTTCATGGGCGGTGATCCCTACGAATTCAACGGCAACGTGCCGAATACCGGGCTGATCACCAACCTGCCGGACGACGTCTGCGTGGAAGTGCCCGTGCTGGCCAACCGTC
>JABGQJ010001390.1 GCA_018648945.1 Victivallales bacterium | reverse complement strand
TCAGGCGTGACCTGCTTCCTGGCCAGTGGCACGGACGAGGAGGATGTGCGGGCCGAGGCGGAGGCCATGGGCTATGCGCAGCTCTTCGCGGGGGGCATCTTCGGCGCGGTCGGCGATGTGGCCAAGGAGGCCAAACGGCTGGTGCTGGACCGGATCATGCGGGAGATTGCCGACACGCCCGAGGCGGTCGTCACCTTCGGCGATGGCCCGGTCGAGATGCGCGAGACTCGCCTGCGTGGCGGCTACGCCATCGGCATCGCCAGCGACGAGGTCCGCCGGTTCGACCTGAACCCCGCTAAACGCGCGCGCCTGATCCGCGCCGGTGCCATGGCCATCGTCCCCGACTTCTCTCGCTATCGCGATCTGCTGAAGCTACTGGACCTCCCCAGCTAGCGTGTCGCTCAACTCCACCACAAAGTCGAAGACCGTGAGCGTGTCGAACGGGCCCGAAGAACACGAAGTGAAGACCGAGAAGACCAAGACAGTCCCGCGCAACGCCCGGAGACTCCGGGCGCTGTGCGCAGCATTTCCCTCTTGTTCTTCTTCGTGCCCTTCGTGCCTTCGTGGTGACCCTTTCCTGACTTCCACATCCTGACTCCCAAGGGATCTTCTCATGCCCTTCCCGCAACTGGATCGCAGCGAGCTTGATGTCCGGCCCCTGGCCGAGCGCGAGAACAAACTGCAAATCGACCGCGACCACGTGCCCGCAGATGCCGAGCCCAAGGCGTTGTCCGAGCCCGCGAGCATGGTCGTGACCGAGAGCGCTGCCCGCATCCGCGCTGCCCACGCGGCCGGGGCGCCGGTGATGTTGAC
>JABGQJ010000139.1 GCA_018648945.1 Victivallales bacterium | reverse complement strand
CTTCGTCTTCAGCCTTGCGCTGCGGTAATCTGCCGTATGCAGGGAGATGTCAATGTACTGGCGCTCCAGGTGAGCGACAATTCCTGCCGGAACTCGCATTCTGAAGTGGTACCAAGCTCCTCGCCTGCAAAGATGCTGGCATCCGTTCATGGGTCGCTTCCTTCACGCGGACTGTGGGAGTTTTGCCCACAGCCACGTAAAGAGAAGCTCCCTGCCACACGTAAAGTGTTGACAGGGAGCTGGATAAGACGAAAAGTGGTAGCGGCTCACGGACTCGAACCGCGGACACTCGGATTATGATTCCGATGCTCTAACCAACTGAGCTAAGCCGCCACTTTTCACAGGCCCACAAAGGTAGATCCAATTCGGAGAAAATCAAGCGCCAAGGTCACGTTTTCTGCTCACTTGGCCGTCGGTTGTCCGAAGCGGATGGCGTAGAGGTCGGCGTCCTTGAGTGCGACCTTCAGCCGCAGGGCTCGCCCGGCCAGTTCCTTGAGTTCGGTCTGTCCCCCGCGCCAAGAGACAGACAGCTCGATGCCGTCCCCGTAGAGCACGTCACATTCCTGCATTGTGAATCCGGGGAGGGGTGTGCCATCGACGTCCTGGAGCTCGCAGCGGAGCGATCCTGCCACGGAGGTGGCGGCGTTCAGCAGCAGTTGCGTTTCGCCCCAGGCGATGCCACCGGTGGGCAGCGCGACGTTGCCGTCTTCGCCGAATGCATCCGCCAGCAGTCTGGGGCCTGGCCCATCCGCTCGGTACCAGGCACCGTCCTCCTGTTCCTGGACGACTGCCGACGGACCGTTGGCGGCCAGCTTGGCCACGTCCTCGTCGGAGAGTGCCCGCTTGAGCACCAGGATATCGTCGGCAAAGCCCAGGAACGGCTCATTGGTGAGAGAGGCCGGCGGGTAGTCCTCGCCGAAGTGAAGGTTGCCGAGGCGCAACTCCACCGGCTTGGCCCCCGTGTCCCCAGCCTGGGCCACCTGTTTGCCGCTTACATAGATCGTGCCCACGCCGTCCTGCCAGGTGGCGGCCAGGTGCAGCGGGGTTTCGCCTTTGCTGAGTGTCTTCCAATCAGGCAGGTCTTTCGCCAGCGCAGACACCTCAAGCCCATCGTAGAAGAAGCGGACGCAACTCCCGTTCTTGTAGGATGAGCCAAAGAAAGCATCGACGATCAGCTCCCGGTCGCCAGCCTTGATCTTGGCCCCGTTGTAGGCGGAGAACAGCCGCCGATGTCCCGGTGGGACGCCATGCACTTTGACTGCCATGGTGAAGCCGCGACCAAGCGTCTGCGTGCCAGGCAAGCTGATCAACGCCGGTTCCCGGACTTGGAGCTCGCCTTCCTTCGTCTTGACCATCGCGCCCCCAGTCAGGGGAGGGGGCTGCGGTTCCTCGGTGGCCGCGAAGGTGAAGGGCTTGGTCACCATTGTTCCCCCGCTCAATGGGGCCTGCACCGAGACGAAGCCATCCAACCGCAGGGAGTAGCGCCGGATGCCACAGAACTCGCCCCGGTAGTAGCCTTCGGTCGAGTATATAGACAGTTCGCGCGGCACACCCGGCACGCCGGCCTCGGTCTCGACGATGCCCCAAGCGGTCATGTTGTTGCGGTTCACCCAGCGTTCCCGCTGGAGTCCGGGGCGAATCAGGGCCTCGCCCCAGCGGCTGAACACCAACCCGTCCCGACTGGTCATGAACACCCCATCCGACAGCCCAGGCATCCGGTTCCCGTGCATGCGCCGGTTCGGGAAGAAGCGTTTTGGGAAGCCCATGAAGATGTGGGGTGCGCGATGGTAGGCCGTGATCTGGTTGGTGTACAGATGCTCGTTGGGCGTCCCTTCCACGTACTTCAGCCAGACCGGCTCGGTCCAGTTCACGAAATCTGGCGAGGTGCAGGTCATGATCGCCCGGACGCCTTTGATGAAGCCCCGGTGGAAGTCCACATACCGCCCTCGCTCCGCATCCCAGAACGCCAGGTTTTGCGAGTCGAATGCCCCCTTGGTAATCACCGCCTTGTCGACGATCATCTGCCAGTGGATGGCGTCCGGCGACTGGAAGGGGACCAGCCCTCCCTTGCCGCCACCAAAGGCCTTGTACCGCGCCTCGGGAGGACAGTCCGGATTCGTGTCCTTGAACGGCGCGAAGTTGTGGGTGCCGACCCCGGCCCAGACGATGTTGTTGTCCTTCGATCCATTGAACTCGAACAGCCCCAGGTTGGGCTTCTCCCAGTGGATGCCGTCCTCGCTTTCCGCATAGCAGGCGAACTGGGGGTGGTCCTTCCGCTTGGTGGCAACCGCCGCATGGGATCCCCGGTAGTACATGCGGTAGAGGTCGCCGTCCTGGAACACGGTGTGGTACCCAGATGTATTCCCCTCCCAATCCGTGTCGTGGGTTACTGCCAACTCCCGCGCCACGGGGTGGTGGAGCACGCGCTGGGCCCCCACCATCTCCCCGATCAGGAAGTCGTCCACCAGCAACTCCCGCCGATGGCCCAGCGCAATCGGGTCAGCAATCAGGGGAACAGTGGCCAGACAGCACAAGGCAGAGCAGAGCAGACGGCGAACAGAGGTACAGACGTGCATGGTATCCTCTCCGGCAAGACAACCACAGCAGGAATGCCAGGAGCCCAGCTCCCGGCAATCGGGTGACTCGATACTGTCACCAAAACCCTACCCCTCGCCGCGCAGTGTGCAAGCAATCCAGAGACATGGCAACCCAGTACCCGCTGCATCCGGACCGGCACCGCGCCATGGAAAGGCGTGCCTGGGGCTGCGCATCTGCCGCACGTGGCGCTATTCTAGCGACTGGTAAGCCTACCTGTGGAGATGCATATGAGATTGCCGGACCTGGACCTCTGGATCGACAGCACCACCCAGTATCTGCTGGCTGCCCAGGAGATGGACGGGCCGTATCGGGGCGCGATCTGGAGCGAGAAGGCGTATCACAACCCCTTGCTGGATCACCACGCGGGCGGTAGCCATCACTACCGGACGCCAGGCCCGGCGGCGGCCTGCTTTGCACGGCAGGCCAGCGGCGAGCGGGGCGCACTCCTGAACGAACGCGCGTGCCTGGCCTTGGACTGGGTGTGTGGCCGGCAGCATCCGGATGGCGCGTTGGACGAGATCACCAACAACGAAGCCCCCTCCCGTTGGCATGGAGATGTTCGCGAGGCCAGCACCATTTCACTCGCTCTGGCTGTCCATGGCCTGGCGGAGGCCATTCGGGCTGGGCTTCCCTGCAAACCAGAATGGCGACGTTTCCTGACCCAGGCGGCGCGTTGGCAACTGACTGCGGAATCTCCGGTCGGCTCCGGGAACTTCCTGCACAGCGGGGGGTATCCGCCGGAGAAGGTGATACTCAATGCCTGCGCCCATGCGGCGGAGACGCTCCTCAGTGCCAGTGACCTGGGTGAGGGCTCAGGGGAAGAGCAGGCCGATTGGCTCCAAGCCGCGATCCGCGCCCTGGAGCAGGTGTTGCGCTGCCAGGCCGACGACGGGGCCTATCCCTACTCCGACCTCCCAGGCGATACCACCATCAGCTACACTGCCGCCGTCTGCTGGTGCCTCCAGAACGGGCGGGGGCATGAGGCGCTTGCCCCCATCGCGGGCCAACTCAATGCCTCTTGCGTGCGGGCCATCGACTTCCTGGGAACCATGGTGGATGATGCCGGTTGCCTGCGCTGGGAGCCCTACGAAACCCACGGTCAGAAATTCCGGACCTACCCCATGGTCATGACCGCCCGCGTGCTGGCCCGAGCGGGCAGGCAGGATACCGCCCGCCGCATTCTCGGCTACCTGGAGGACCTGTACGACCCCCAGCGCGGCTTGCTCCGCGTGCTCGACATTCCTCTCGGCCAGACCGTCACGATCTTCGGCCACCGCCTATTCGGCGAGAAGATCTTCGAGGTCGCCTTCAACCAAGCCGACATGCTCGAATCGCTCCTTGATCTGCGCGAGGATTCGTCTGCATAGAGAGAACCAACGGTCGCCCACACCCCAGAAGGAAGGTGGAAGAGATGAGTAGCTTCAAGACCCATACCATGAGGCGAATCGCCCTGTTGCCGTTCGTGCTGCTTGCCATCGCGGCTGTGGCGCAGCCAGCGAAGAAGCCCCGTTTCAAGGTTGAGTTCACCCGAGGGAAGGGCAAGCACAAGGGGAAGCTGTTCGTGTCGGCGAGGTGCGAAGACATGAACCCCATGGCCTTCTTTGGCGCGCTACTGATTGCCGTCGATGCCGATGGGGGGGGCGGAGCAGCGAAGGTCAGTCTTCTCCTTCGGGACACGAGCGTCCGGCTACAGCCGCGTGAGAGCTCCTACTCGAAGGATGACGCCATCGCCTACTACCGCAAAGGAACGCTGACAGCGAAGCGTGAACGCTGGGAGCACGAGCTGGTCAGGCAACTCCCTCGCCTCGACTTCGAACTGCAAGCGTGCGAACTGACAGGCCTTATGCGCTATGTATGGATGGGGGCCGACGTGGCCCAGTATCAACAGAGCGGGACCATCTTCGTCAGGCCGCGCGAGGAAGTCGGGGGGCACGCGCGCTCTCATGGGCGCCGGGCATATCGCTTGCCTGAGGGGCACACGTGGAAGAAGGCCGACAAGCTACCCAGGAGACTCGCCGCCAGCGGTCCGTGCTGCGCCTATGACCCGGGAACACGACTCCTCAACATCGTCGGACAGAGCGAGAGCTTCCATGTGCTCGATGATGTCCTGGAGGCCCTCGGAGCCGAGCTTGTCTGGCGGAACGAGGTTGAGACCTGGTAGGCCATGGACGACATGGACTTGCCTGCGGCGCATGGACGCCATGGACGATGGACGGAATGGACGGCACGGGGTGGGGCGGGGCGTTCTGCAACACGGTGCAGCTGTCCATCGTCCATGTCGTCCATGGCCTTGTCCATGTCGTCCATGGGGCTCGGGCAGCTTGGCCGGCATGGAGGCCGCCGCAGGGCGGGATACAGGGCGACGAGGGTAGAAGCGGCGTCCTCGCCGCTTTTGGGGCGTGTTGCTCGCAGTGGGGTCGAGGGCGAGGGCCAGAGACCTGGGTGCCGGAGAACCGCCGCTGCTGGAGGGTGTCGTGTTGCCAGAACCGATTCTGCCGTAGACGCCAGTCGACGAAAGCGGCGAGGACGCCGCTTCTACCCTCGCCAGCGCCAGGGCAATGGGTCCCTTCAGAACAGTCCCCGTGTTGCGGGGGCTGCGCTTGCATGCCATGGTATCAGCACCTTCCCGTGCGGGGCAGAGGGTACGGAAGCCGCCACCCGAAACAGAGAATGACTTGATGCCCATGGCCAGCCAAAGCGCAGAGGTACGGATCGCCTGGGATGCGACGGTGGTGCGCCCGCCTCTGTCCGGGGTCCACCTGTCGGTGCAGGCTGAGTTGCTGGCGATGTTGGGCATGCCGGCGGCGGCTGGGGGCGTTTTGCTCTCGCTCTGTCCGCAGTTGCGGCAACGGGCGGTGGAGACCGGCATGGTGGTCCCCGCCCTGCCGAAGCGGATTCAGGGGGTGGCGGCACGCATCCTGTGGCAGCAGCTCCAGCTCCCCAAGTTACTGCGCGCGCAGCAGGCGGTCGTGCTGCATGCGACCGCCTATACGGCCCCGTTGCGTTCCCCCGTTCCCGTCGTGCTGAATGTTCACGACATCATCGCTTTGGAGCATCCCGAGCTGTGTTCCCGGCTGAATGTCTGGCACATGCGCCTGCTATTGGCCCGGAGTATCCGGCGTGCGGCTCTGAACGTGACGACCACGCAGCATGTGGCCGACCGTGTGCAGGCGGTTCTCGACATCCCTGCCGACCGGATCGAGGTGGTCCCCCTCGGGGTGGATGCCGCACGGTTCGCTGGCGAGCGTGCCGATTCGACGGATACCCGTCCCTATCTGCTCTTCGTCGGCAATCTGGAACCCAAGAAGGGACTGCCGGTTCTGCTCGACGCCTATGCGCGAGTTGCCGGAGCGTTGGGGATTGATCTGGTGTTGGCCGGTAGGCCTGGTTGGCGTTGCGATGACCTCATGGATCGGCTTCGCGGGTGGTGTGGGGCGGGCCGGGTCGTGCTGGCGGGCCGCGTGTCCGACGACAAGCTCTGCTGCCTCTACCAGAATGCGTGGGCCTTCGCATTTCCATCGGTCTGCGAAGGGTTCGGCATGCCGGTTCTGGAGGCGATGGCGGCGGGGACCCCGGTCCTGCATAGTGATCACGCGGCAGTGCTTGAGGTGGCCGGTGGAGCGGGGATGGCCGTGCCGGTGGGCGATGCGGAAGCGTTGGCCCAGGCCTTGCGCCGGCTGCATGCGTCTCCTGACTTGCGGCGCGAGTTGGTGGCCGCAGGCCGGGAACGCGCTGGGGAGCTCAGCTGGGAACGTCGGGCTGCTGGGGTGCTGGAACTGCTGCATGCCACCGCCAGGGCCCATGGCCAAAACGGGGCCAGCCCCGCACCCCGCCGGGGAGACTCGTCTCCCCGGACCCCACAGTGAGTGCGTTGGAGAGCGGAGTGCCGCTCCCCAACGCGACCGCCGCCGCTGGCGCGCCAACCACCGATCGGGGATAGGTGTGGAGACCAGTGCCTCGCTCACCCGCCGAGAGAGACCTCCACCCGTGACTGAGCCATTGCGCGTTCGTCTGGATTGGGCTTGATTTTTCGCTCTTGAGAGAGGAAGCTCTCTGTCCTATGTGCACTGGAATCACATTCGACATCAAGGAATTCGCGCTTCTGGACGGTCCGGGCATTCGCACGACCGTTTTCCTGAAGGGCTGCCCCTTGCGTTGCCCGTGGTGCCACAATCCCGAAGGACTGCTGCCCGAACCACAGATCCTCCATGGTGCTGCTGGCGACCGGATGGTCGGGCAGGAGCACACGGCGGCGGAGCTCGCGGCGCTTCTGAACCGTCAGATCCCGATTCTGGCGAGCAACGAAGGGGGAATCACCTTCTCGGGCGGCGAGCCGCTTATGCAGGCCGACTTCCTCCTCGCAGTGCTGCGGCATCTCGACCCTGTACATGTGTTGCTGGACACCTCCGGGTACGGCGATGCGGCGCTGTTCGCACAGGTGGTGGCGGCGGTGGACCACGTCTACTTCGACCTCAAGATCATGGATGCGGTGCTGCACCGCCGCGTAGTCGGCGCGGACAACCAGTTGATCCTGGCCAATCTCGACCTCCTCGCCACGTCCGGCACCCCCTTCACGATCCGCATCCCACTCGTTCCCGGCGTCACGGACACCGAGGCGAATCTGGATCTGCTGGCCGCGCATATTGCCAGCCTGTCCGCCCATCCCCCGATCCAGCTCCTGCCCTACAATCGCGCCGCAGGCGGCAAGTATGCTGCGTGCGGGGCTGCATTCCATCCCGAGTACGACGAAGCGCAGCCAGGAAACCCCCGTCTGGCTCTCTTCCGTGCCCACCATCTGGAGGCAACCGTTGCCTAGCTATCTCCGCCTTACCGTCGCCTCTGTGCTGCTTGCTGCCGTCGGCTTTGCTGCTGACAAGGAACAGCCCGCTGCCCCGCAGATCCCTGACCGTCCGGAAGTGCGCATCGCTCGCCTGGTTTCCGGGCGAGCGGTCATGCGTCGCTATGGCGCGGCCCTGCCTTCGCTGCTGAAGCACGTGGGCGAGAAGACGACCGTGAATGTGGTTCCCGAACCGGTTGTTCTGGTCAACTTCGAAGATGAGCGGATCTTCCAGTACCCGTTCATCTACGCCAACTTCGCCGACCGCGCGGATTGGACCCTTTCCGCTTTGGAGCGCAGCAATCTGAAGAAGTATCTGGAACGCGGCGGCTTCCTGTTCGTGGACGGGGGGATCAATGCGGAATTCCTGCGGGAGAAGGCGGAACTTGGCCAACACCATAGCTTTGCCGACTGGGATGCCGATCCCAAGCTCAAGGAGTCGTTCAGCCAGGTCTTCCCCAATCAGACGTTCCGTCCCCTGAAGCGGTCCCACTCCCTCTACCGCAGTTTCTACCAGGGGTTGCCCGACCCCTCCATTCTGCCCGACACGGTGCGGGAGTTCGTGATCAACGAGAAGTGGCCGGACGGTACCTATGCCATGGTCGCGTTGCATGTGAAGGGCCGCATTGCGGTTCTGGCCTCGCCGATCATTGCCATGGGCTGGGGCAAGAACTCGTTGGGCGGCTGGCGGACCAATATCCGGTTCCGCATCCGCGAGGGCACGGAGGGGCTCTCCGAGACCCTAAAGACTGCCGCTTACAGTGGCGCCCGATTTGAGGCCACTCGCGAGGACGGGGGCAAGGACGTGATCTACTGCCAGAAGCAGGCCCTCCCGGCCTGGGCCGAGGAGCCCGGCGAACGCTGGCGTGTCTTCCGCTACTATGGCAGTCGCGACATCAGCGACTTCGCCCATGTGTTCTACACCCGTCTCGGTACGAATATCCTGGTTCACGCACTGACTCATTGACGCTGCAGGGAGGATTCCCCCGTGTTTATCGATGTCCATGCCCATGCCTACCGTCTGCCCGGACCGCCCCAGGATGGGCGCACTACGTTCTGCCAGGTCGACCAATTGCTGACCCGCTGGGACGAGCTCGGCGTGGAGCGGGGCGTCGTCCTGCCCCTGATCGGCCCTGAGGTCTACCTGCCGCAGGCCAACGAGGATATCCTCGAGATGGCCGAGCAGACCGACGGGCGCATCATCCCCTTCTGCAACATCGATCCACGCGGCATCCGCAATTCCCCGGATGCTCCTCTCGACATCTGGTTGCGCCACTACAAGGAGAAGGGCTGCAAGGGGGTGGGGGAGTTCATGCCCAACCTGCCCTTCAACCACCCGCTCGTCCTCAACCTCTTCGCCCATGCGGAAGCCCTGGAACTGCCGGTGACCTTCGACACATCCGACCGCATTGGCGGCACCTACGGGCTCTACGCCGATCCCGGCATGGCCCAGTTTGAGGAATGTCTGCAGCGCTTCCCCCGGCTCAAGTTCTTCGGACACGGTCCCGAGTTCTGGGCGGAAATCGCGGCGCTTGATCCGCCTGGCCACCGCAGCGGCTATCCCAGCCATCCGGTGCGCGAGGAGGGCGTGGTTCCCCGGCTCTTCCGCGAATACGGCACTCTCTACGGCGACCTCTCCGCTGGCAGCGGTGCGAATGCGCTGATGCGTGATCCCGACTACGCCGTGCGCTTCCTGAACGAATTCCAGGATCGCCTGATGTTCGGCACCGACGTCTGCTCCTTCGAGCAGGAACTCCCGCTGGCTGCGTTCCTCCGGGATCTCCTGGCCCAGGGCAAGATCACCTCTGCCGTCTTCCACAAGGTCGCCAAGGACAACGCCATCCGCCTGCTTGAGCTGGAGTAGAGTCAGAACACGCGGCCGAAGTCGCGGGTTTGGGGGATAGGCTTGGCGTTGGGCATGTCCATGCGGGGGCGGGCTTGAAGGGCGGCAGCCCCCAGCTGGATGGCCTTGAGGAGGCGTTGGTAGTCGGGAGCGGTTTTGCTGGGGAAGATGGCGGCGTCTACGGGGGCGTGACCGCCTGCGGCTTCGCTCAGGTTGCCGAGGAGGAGCGCGCTCCACTCGGGGTGGGTGTAGTTGATGAGGACCTGGTCCAGGCTCCAGGTGTTGTTGCCGGTGTAGTAGTTGACAATGCCGGGCGCGGGGATCTTGCGAGCCTTGATGACTGCCAGCACTTCTGCAAACCAGGACTGGGGGGTGGCACCTGGGGCCTTGGTCCAGGTGTCGCGGCCGCCGAGCCAATGGGGGCGGGACATCTCCCAGGTGGAGTAGTAGGGGGCGTCCGCATCGATCCAGGCGTAGATGGCGCGGCGTTCGGGGTCGCTGAGCTGGGCCTTGCCGTGGCCGGTCTCGATTTGTTCGGTGAGCTTGCTCACCTGCGAGCCGGTCTTCATGGCAGGGAAGACCCCGGTGGGACCGGGGTTGATGTAGTAGTAGTCCACCAGGTTCCGTAGCGTCAGATTCGTGTAGGCCATGTTGAACATGCGGGTGCGGTCACCGGAAAGGTCCAGCTTCGCCTTTGGCTTGGGGCCGGAATGGCACTTGATGCAGTGGCGATCCAGGACTGGCTGCACGTGGCGTACGAAATCCACTGCGACGGGACCGCCGTCCCCCCACTTGGGCGGGGCGAGGGAATCGGGCTTGGGCAGGTCGTGCAAGGGACGCAGGGCCAGGGGAGGAGCGCTCAGTCGGCTCTCGTGGCAACCGATGCAGGAGACCTCCTCGCCGGGGGTGATCTGGGTGACCGAACCCATACGCTGGACTTCCTTGCCCGCCACGTCGAGGGCGATGAAATACAGTTCCTTGTTGGCCGGGGCACGGAAGTGGACGGAGCCATCGGGACGGACCGGCACACTGCCGAGGATGCGCTTCACGTAGTAGGAGCCGTGGCCGATGACCGGGTAGTGATCCCGGTAGCGGACGCCTTCGGTGTTGTACTTCTTGGGCAGGACTTCCATGACCCGTAGCCGCCGTACTTGGCCCGGCTTCACTCCCTGGCGGCGGAGCCCCCGGTAGATGTCCTTCACCAGGAACGTGCCTTCGCCATTGCCGGTGGCAGGCCGACCCGGAATCGCACAGGGACGGGGTCGGGGGGCCAGGGGAACGGGGGAGTAGAAGGACTTCCCCGGCTCCTCGTAGAGGGTCCGTTGCAGGCCAGCATCCGTCAGCAGGCAAAGCCGGAATTGGTGGCTGCCGTCGTTGCCGCCACCGTAGGATGCGACGAACAGATCGCTCGCCAGCGGCCAGGGATCGCAGTAGGCCCAGGGGTAGAAGCGGTCGCCGGGTCCCCAGTTCTTATCCCTGAAGTCCTTGCCTTTGGTTGGCCGGTACTGGGTGGCGAAGGTGAGTTGGCGCATGGCGGCTGGCTCCTCCACTCCGTGTCGCCGGTCGATGAGGGCGAGGTCTCCGATAGGCGGGTAGTGGTGCGCGGTCATGGTCATGACGACCTGATGGGAAGTGCCGGGAATGGGTTTCGCCCCGTACAGGGAGTTGGGCACGGTGATGGTGTTGCCGTACCAGAGCTTGAGGCTGCGGCCGTTCGGGTTCACGGTCCAGAGCCCCTGCCAAGAGAAGATGGACTTGTCCTGATATTCCCAGCGCGTGGCGATGAGCGAGCCATCGGGCATGACGGCGGGGGCGTTGGTGCAGAGGGTGGTGAAGTCGATGCGGTGCAGGTCGCTGCCATCGGCATTGCAGACATGCAGCGCGCAGGCCAGGTAGTTCTGGCACATGGAGTAGGCCTCGACGCGGGAGGAGGAGAAGCAGATGCGTCCGTCGGGCAGTTCCACAGGGTTGAAGTCGTGGTAGGGGCCCTTGGTGATCTGGCGCAGCCCGGTGCCGTCGGCCCGGATCTCCCAGACGTGATAGGGCTGATCGACCTTCTCCTTGTAGCTCATCAGCAGGCGCTGACCGTCCCAGCTTGGGCAGAGGTCCATGATGAAGCCGGCCTTGGTCGAGAAGATGGTGCGCGCCTCCCCGGAGCCGGGATCGAGCACGCGGATGGCCGATCCGGCGGGTGTACGGCGGGCGAACATGGTGGCGCTGGTCCCCTGGAGACCACCAACGGGGCGCTCGATGAAGGCGAGGGGAGGGCAGCGTTCCCGCAGGTGATCGCGCAGGGCGGTCTCGGCATCCAGGAGGAATTGCAGCCAGTGGGCGTCACTGGCGGGCGTCTTGGCCTGGTCCAGCCTCGCCAATCGGGCGCGGAGTCCGGGCAGGATAGCGCTTCGCCTTGCCGCTTCTGCGACTGCCTCGTCGCCCTGCCGCAACCATGCAGCCAACTGGGCTTCACCACCGAGACTGCGGGACACGAGCAGTGCCTCCTGCGGGAAGTCCCGGCGCAGTGCTCTCGTTAATGTGGTGTCGGTCAGGGACTCCGTGAGACTGAGCGATATGGGGCCGGGTGGTACTTGGAGCAGAACGTTGTTACCGCCTTGCCCAAGCCGGAGGGGCAGGGCCTGCCCGTTGCTCGTCACTCCTGCCAGGAAGCCGTTCAGCCAGACTGTGGCCTTGGCAGACGAGGTCAGCCGCAGTTCGCCAGCCTTGGGCAGACGCAGACGACGGTGCAGCCACCCTCGGGGTTCTCCCTTCAGTTCTTGCCAGCCATCCCCGACTACGGGTTGGAGGTCGGTGATAGTCACGGCGCCACCAGTCTGCCAAGGGGTGATGGCATGCCGCTCGCCGGAACGGATCAGGGCCTTGGCCAGGGAGGCGGCGGTGGTAGCGAAGTTGGGGGCGCGCTCGTAGAGCCCGGCCAGACCCTCCGTCGAGCCACCAGCGGGGATCAGTACGGGGTTGCGGTATTCGGCTTTGGTCCGCCAGGTGGCCAGCCCGACGGTGCCGTTGCGGAAACTCGGGTCGTGGGCCTCCTGCACCAGCTTGCCGTCAAGCCAGCAACGGATGTGGTCCTCTACGACCTCCACGCGCAGACGATACCAACGGCCCGTCTCCACGGCACCCGGAATCTGGCGGAGGATCTGGTTGCCGGGGCCTCCCTTGCGCTCGATACCGTGCTGCGCATTGGCCCAACCGCCCACATTCCACCAGTTGAAGGTGCTGGGGCTTTGGGCGCGGACGATGACCATGAAGCCCTCTGCCCCGGCCAGTTTCTTCCCTTCGACCTCAAAGGCGTAGTCGGCGCAGTCCAGCTTGGGGGCGATCAGGCGGCAGTTGGTATCCACGGTGGTCTGTCGCATGCCGCCTTCGGGGGTCCGTTCCCAGGTGCCACCCACCTTCTGCCAATCGGCAAAGTCGAGAGGTCGGCGCGTGCCCCAGCGCCACTCGGCAGTGGGATCGACCGGCGGGGACTGCAGGAGGGCCCGGCCGGAATCCAGATCGGTCACGGTCAGGTTGCGGTACTCGGCGGCGGTGCGCCAGGTACCCAAGCCGATGCCGCCGAGGGCGAGGGCGTCGTCCGTGTCGGTCCATTCGTGGACCAGCTTCTCGTTCAGATAGCAGCGGATGCGCTGCCCCTCGGCCCGGATGCGCAGGCGGTGCCAGACATTGCTGGCCACGCCGCCGTCCGCCCGGTGAACGACGATCCGCTTGCCGCCCACTTCCTTCTCGATGCCGTGCACTTTGTTGCGCCAGCCGCCCACGTTCCACCAGTAGAAGTGGTCCATGTCGCGAGCCCGGAAGAGGATCATGAAGCCCTCGTCACCCGCTCGCTTGCGCGCTTCCAGGCGGAACTCCACATTGCGCCACTCGGCGGCAGGCGCGAGCGCAAAGGCCGTGGCCTGCGGGTCAAGCTGGGCAAATGTTCCGGGCGCACTGAGCCCCCAGTTGCCTGTTTGCGGACGCCACGCCGGCCAGCGGGTGGCCCCCGGTGCCCTTCATTCGGGTGCCGCGCCTGGTAGAAGGGCGGCCACTGAGACGTGGTAGCCCACCCCCGTGGGGGTGGCACCCAGCTTGGCGCAACCCACTTCCCCGCCGCCGTACAGGCCGAAGAGTGGGGAATCGCCCGCAAACGTCTTCATGACCCCGTATTCCTCGGCCAGACGCTTCTGGTCGAAGAGCACGCCTCGCCGTCCACCACAGTCGAAGACGAGGGTCAGCAGGGCGTTCTGCTTGGCGTCGAAGACCGCTCCGAAGGCCTCGGTCGTGCGGAGCAGGAACTCCTTCTTGTCGCCCGCGCCGCGCATCATCGAGCGCACGTGGAAATCGCCCTTGAGCAGAATGACAACATTGGTGGCGGTGACGATCTTGCCTGCCACGATCTCCTTGGCACCACTCGTGCCCGCCGCCGCGCCAACCAGGGGGAGCTTGTCGCCAAGCGCTTCGCGCAGACCGTTGACCAGATCACGGTTGTTCGCGCCCACATGCTGGTCGCCAAAGGTGAGCATGACGCCCTTGCCGGGCTCGTACTGTTCCTTCAGTTTCTTGCCCAGAGACCGCCCGCAGGCAAGCCACTTGCCTTCGATCTTGGTGG
>JABGQJ010001389.1 GCA_018648945.1 Victivallales bacterium | reverse complement strand
GGACCCCACAGTGCGTGCGTTGGGGAGCGGAGGTACCGCTCCCCAACGCGACTGCCGCCGCTGGCGCGCCGAGAGAGACCTCCGCCCGGCCACGGTATGCCGTGGCTACTGCGCGATCGGTTCGACGGGCTGGAGCAGGGGCTGGTCGAGCAGCGCTTTGCCGTCGGCGTTCCAGACCTTGATGTGGCCGCCAATCGGGCCGTCGCGGCTGAAGAGCACCTGGTAGCGGCGTTGCTGGTCGGGGCAGTCCAACTCGACGCCGTCTTGGGCATCGGTCTGGATCCGCTTGGTCGGCACCATGGTGGTGAGTGCCTTCGGCCCCACCTGGAGAACGTGGAGGAAGCGGGTCCTCTCGCCGTTCTCGGCGGGGGAGACTTCGAGGCGGTAGCGCCCGTACTGGTTGTCGGAGCGAGCGAGCCTCTTCTGCTGGTCGAAGATCGGCCAGTTGCGGTCGTTGGTCCAGTACTCCCTGCCTGGACCGCCGATCACCTCGTGCTTCGTGGCGGCAGGCAGGAGGGTCCGCACCAGCATGGCACCCTCCTCGTGCGCGGCCCGGAAGAGACCCGGTGCCTGCGCGACCGGCTCGTTCTGGGTGTGCCAGAGCCAGACCTTCTGCTGGTCCGGCAGCACGGAGGTCACCCGGTCGTAGACCACGAAGAGGTCCGGAGCCAGGTAGACGAACTGGCGAATCGCCTCCCGGCACTTCTTCTCCGAGTAGCAGCGGGTGGCGTCGCCACCGCTGACCACGTGGTAGGCCGACTGCTCGAAGCCGAGATTGACGGCTTTCTTCCGCGCGTCCTGCCCGCCGTCGCTATG
>JABGQJ010001388.1 GCA_018648945.1 Victivallales bacterium | reverse complement strand
AACAGCTCAAAGTCGCGTGGCGCGCCACCCTCCCCGGCACCCCCACGGCGCCAGTGATCGCGGACGGCCTGCTGCTGACTGCCGTCAAGGCCATGCATACGGTCTATGCCCTGGACAGTCGCACCGGCGACCAGAAATGGCAGTTCACTGCCGATGGCCCTATCGACTCCCCGCCCACCTACCACCAGGGGCTGGCGCTGTTCGGTTCGCGCGATGGCTGGGTCTATTGCCTCAACGCCAAGACCGGCGAGCTGGTCTGGAAGTTCTCGGACATGCCCGCTGTCCGCTACATGTGCGCCTTCGAGCAGCTGGAATCGGCCTGGCCGGTGAACGGCAGCATCATGATCAAGAACGGCCTGGCCTACTTCGCGGCAGGCCGGAGCTCCTTCCTGGATGGCGGCATCGTCGTCTACGCGCTGGACCCGCAGACCGGCGCGGTGAAGCACCGTCGCACCATGGCTGGGCCCTACGACGACAGGAGCTTTCCCATCGTCCAACGGGGCAAGATGCATCGCAGCCAGGGATTCCGTTCCGGGATCTTCTCCAGCAAGGGCAACAGCCTCTATATTCGTCACCAAGGGTTCAAGAGCGATCTCAGCCCGATCAGCCCCTACGACATCAAGACGCCGCATCTCATGCCCTCGACCGGCTTCCTCTGCGACAGTCCCCAACACCGCACCTACTGGACGGTCGATACGGACTTCTCCTACGGGCCGGGCAAAGGCTACGATGGCGATGGTCCTCAAGGGGACATCATGGTCGTGACCGGCAACCGCTACTACGAAGTGCGCGGCTACTCCCCCGGACGCCACACCCAGCG
>JABGQJ010001387.1 GCA_018648945.1 Victivallales bacterium | reverse complement strand
CCAACGGTGATCTCCTCGTGCCCAAGATCACCGACACGTGGGTCGAGACCATGCTTGAGGTCACCACTGCCGGGTGCATGGGCCCCTGCCCTGCCTGCCGTGCCAAGGGCAAGCGTTGGCATCCCAACGGCAACTGGGCTTGGACGTCCCGGCGACCCAACGAACTCAAATGCAAGGCCTGCCAGACCGTCTACCCCAACGAGGAGTACCCCGAGAGCATCAGCGTTCGCGGAACCTGGGATCCCCGCCAGGAATTCACCTTCATCGACGGCGACACCTTCGTCTGTTTCGGCTACAAGCAGGCCCGGTCCAGCCCGGCGGGCATCACTCGCAGCAAGAAGGTCAGCCATGTGGGGAGCGTATTGCTTGGTCTCGGCAAGGCCTATGCGCTGACCGGCGACGCCAAGTATGCCCAGGCCGCCCGCCGCATCTACCTGCGCCTCGCCAAAGTCTTCCCGAAGTGGCTCGTGCGCGCAGGCTATGGATACAACGAGTATGCCGACTGCAATCCCCATATTGCTGCAGAGCGAATCAGCAAGCTGCCCAACGACGAACTGGTCTGCCCGCCGAACAAGCCCAACCGTAACATCTACACCGGGTACTGGTCCGCCAGTCGCGTGGGAAGTTCCGGCATGGACGGGGGCTGGGTGATCCGCGTAGCCGTGGCCTACGACCTGATGTGCGAGGCCAAGGCAGACGGCAAGCCCGTCTTCTCCGCCAAGGAACGCTTGCTGATCGAGCGGGACGTCCTGCTGGAGAGCACCTACCTGGCCGCCTGCGACCGGAGCATCAACAACAAGAGCGTCGGCAACCGCGCCGGTGC
>JABGQJ010001386.1 GCA_018648945.1 Victivallales bacterium | reverse complement strand
GTGTTCCCCGGAATGGTCGTGAGTATGATCGAGGTGGGAGAGGAGACTGGTGCTCTCCCCGAGATGCTTAACCGAATTGCAGATGTGTACGAGGAGGAGGTAGACCGGGCGGTTGAAGCCCTCACGTCGCTGATCGAGCCGATCATGATCGTGTTCTTGGCGATCATCGTCGGTGGTATTGTCATCGCCTTGTTCCTGCCCTTGATCAAGCTGATTGACAAACTCGGTGGCTGACGCATTCATACCGAGCCCGGGTTGATCGTTGTGGTCCGAGAGCCTATAGTACTGGCTGCGCTGTCTCACGACACGCAAGCAGACGCCCCTCTGGCGAGATATCGACGGAGGGTGCCAAAGCTTCTATCGGGGCGTGGCTCAGTCTGGTTAGAGCGCTGCGTTCGGGACGCAGAAGTCGGAGGTTCGAATCCTCTCGCCCCGACCATCCTTCCTCCGGGCTGCTATATGGTACGGTTGCTCAGCAGAACCACGCCGATGCACCACCCGAATCCTCTTACGTCGCGTCTTCTTGACACCGTTCATTACAGTTAACGTTCTGTGAAGGGACGAAGCATGAATGTGCTATCCTCAACCCGACGCCCCATACGTCGTCTTCCCTTTGTCCTGCCTGCCTGTCTTCTGGCAGCCGTGTGCCTTTTTCCCGGCTCACTCAAGGCGCTCGACGAGTTCCCCTTTGATCTCCGTCTCGGTCGCAGCCTGACCAAGATACAGATGTACGACTATGCCCTGCTGCAGTTCGAGCTGATGCTCGTACGGTACCCGGACAACCGAGACCGCATCATCCTTGCGAAGAGCCGGGCCCTCTACGA
>JABGQJ010001385.1 GCA_018648945.1 Victivallales bacterium | reverse complement strand
GTATCTTCTTTATTGGGGTCGAAATAGTGTTCGACTAGGTAATAGAAGCTATTAAGCGTTAGTGTAGATAACACTTAAACACAAACTAAAGTAAACGCTAACGCAAATACTTACGCAATCGCAGCCTGATAGGCATACGATTTGAGGTGACTACAGCCTTATAACAAAAGTGAGCCGAGGATTGAATACGCCCGACCCAAAATTTGTTCATTAACTACTTCGGACCGTTGTAGTTATAACCCTTAGCTATTAACTTACTTTGGGAATAGGTTTCAGGCAGGGTGTACCTTAATCACCCTCCATCACTTTATTGCGGGGTATTTCAGTGGTAGAATACTGGGCTCATAACCCGGGTGTCGTAGGTTCAAATCCTACCCCCGCTACCAAATATGTTCCCATCGTCTAACGGTCAGGACCCTAGGTTTTCATCCTAGTAATCTCGGTTCAATTCCGGGTGGGAATACCAGTTTTAGCACGAGGTTTATAGAAAGGTTTTCATACCTTACTCCTTACCTATTAGCGTTCTTTGAGAGTGGCGTGTGCGAATACTCTCTCTAAATTACAAGGAGATATATGGTTAATCTATGTAGTAAATGTAGACAAGCAAATAAGACTTGTCCAGTATACTCTACTGCAGAAGAGGTATATAAGTGTATAGAATGGAGGCCCTCAGTAGATATACTAATGGAAGACTTTATTAAAATGTCTACACAAAATGTACAATAATTATATTATATACCTACCAACAGGAAAAATACTCAAACAAAGATACTCTAGCAAGGAAGCAGCTAAGAAGGCTAACCTTATTGCGAAGAGTATCTTTTT
>JABGQJ010001384.1 GCA_018648945.1 Victivallales bacterium | reverse complement strand
CGTCGCACCTTGGCAAAGCCGTCGTTCGTAGATTGGGACCGTGCCAACCCTCTTTCAGCAGTCCCCCGAGAACATCCACACACAGAAGGAGACATCACCACCGTCAGGCGCAGCGCACCGACACCACAAAGCCTGGAATGAACCGTTTGGTTGTCCGGCTCCTTATGTAGAATGGGCGCTGCTTGAATCTCGTGCAACCGGATATGGTTATGATACGACCTCCGCGACCGCGCGGACGTCGATAGGAGGCTGGCCCCCGCACGCCGGGGAAACCCAAACAGCACGGGACCGGAAGACGGAAACAGGGCATGAAGCCCAGAGCGAAAAACGAATGCGGAACAGAGATGGCAGGAAAGGAACTCAAAGGGACACCGATTCCCGAGGGCACGGCCGAGTTGCGGCCCCAAACGGACCAAATCAGCGAAAAAGAACCGCCGGGGACTTGCAAGGTGGGCTCATAGGAGGTGTGACCCCGTTCCCCTGCGCCAACACCCTACACCGGTCAGCGCCTAAAGTCCAATGCGTAGGTGTGACCCCGTTCCCCTCGTTTTGGCCAATACCAAGGACTTATGACTCAGGAAGGAGCGTTGCGGAGCCTTCTTCAGCGGAATCCAATGCGTAGATAACATGAGCCTGCCCCTCCGGCAAGGTAGATTCCCAGCATTCTGGGTCACAGTGCAAAGACCCCAGAACGGCAGTGAGTGGAAGAACCCTAACCCAAAGGACAGGCTCATGTTGGCGAACATTGACGTGGCAATGGTGGCAATGCACGGCAAGCGTGCGGTGAACATCGGCATTGACATGGGGAGCGGCCTTTGGGTGGCGACA
>JABGQJ010001383.1 GCA_018648945.1 Victivallales bacterium | reverse complement strand
TGGTCGATCCTCTCATGGAAACGCCTGCCGTCGCCCCACCTGCGCATGTTCGCCAGCAGCGATCGGGAAACATGCTGCAGGGAGAGGTCGAAATACGGAACGCCGGTTGCCAGCACGGCATCTACGAGACCATCGGTCAGGTCCGACGGGTAGAGGTACAAGAGGCGGACCCGGTCGACACGGTCTGCGACGGCCTCCACCAGCGGGATGATCGACCGCTCACCCACCCCCTGGTCGCGCCCGAAGGAGGCAAGGTCCTGGGCGACCAGCACCACCTCACGTACACCGAGGGAATCCACCTCGTCCAGGATCAAAGGGACCGGTCGGCTGCGTTGCGGTCCCCGAAAGGTGGGGATGGCACAGAACCCACACGCCCGGTCACAACCCTCGGCGATCTTCACGTAGGCCCATGGTCGCGGGCTGGCCGGCCGGGGCAGGTTCAACAGGTCCAGCGTGGGAAGGGTCTCCACACCGGGTCGACGTCCCAGCGTGACCGGTACCCCGAACCCGGACACCGAGTCGACCTCCGGAAGTGTCCCGGCCAACTCATCGCCGTAGCGCTCGGCCATGCAGCCGGTCACCACCAGGCGTGCCTCACCAACCCGCTCGTCGGCAAGGGCCAGAACCGTGTCGATCGACTCCTGTCTGGCCTCCTCGATGAACGCACACGTGTTGACCACGATGAGGTCCGCTTCGCCGGGGGCATCGGTCTCCACCATGCCGTCGGCCACCAGCGTGCCGGCCAACTTGTCGGAGTCGACCTGGTTCTTGGGGCAACCAAGGGTCACCAGGTGGTAGCGCTTCACGGACATACCCCGGCAAGGCTACGGGAG
>JABGQJ010001382.1 GCA_018648945.1 Victivallales bacterium | reverse complement strand
CGACACTTGCAGCCAACTCGGTTGCGGTTCTGGGGAGCTCGCAACGGCACGCCCGGAAGAGCCACGCGGCTACTGGGTGCCAGTGCCCCCTGGGCATCGAACGCTGAACAGAAGACGCCTCGTGGCCCGTGCCGCATCGGTCTCAAGGACGGCTTCAGCTTCCTGGTCGAGCACTGCCAGGGGGCTGACATAGGTCTGGCGAGCGCCTTCGTGCATGTGCTTGAGCCGTTCAAGCCCGAACAAGGCCCGGTCCTGACTGCGGTCGACGTGCCTGACAGCACCACGATCGGGTCGGTCACGGTTCGCCTCACGGGCACCGGCGGCGAAGATGTGGTGCTTGGCACGGCCCTTCCCGGTGCCACACTGGTGTCGCCCCAGCTGACTCTTGCCGGGCGTCTTGGTGCCGTCTGGAGAGACGGCCCGAGCGTCGTGCTGTACGACGGCACGCACGTCGAGACCGGCGAGCTCTCGGTGGAGCTCGATGGTTCCTGGCGGACGACATTGCTGGGTATGCGCGGGGACCTCACCGGTCATCCCGCGGAGAGTGCCCTGCTTGTGCACTCCACGCGTCCGCTTCCGACGGGGTCGGTTTTGTCCGGCCATGCCATCAACGTCCAACACCAGACGTCTGAGGCCCACGTCTCGATGTACGTCATTGATCGTGTGACCCGCCATGCTCCCGACCAGTACCGCATCGACCTGCGCGACCACCCGCCCTTCATCCAGCATAAGTTCCACGTCGTTAGCCTGAACTCGGACGATCCGTCTTGGATCATGACCAACATGCGGATATTCGCGGGGGTGCAGCGTCCCTACGGGCTGAACCGGCGGGTGCGCTTTCCA
>JABGQJ010001381.1 GCA_018648945.1 Victivallales bacterium | reverse complement strand
GGGTAGTTTCAAATGGATAATTGAAATTGAAAAATAATATCCAAATTCCAGCACAAAGTAATTCAACGATTGGATATTGCCATGAAATCCTACCCGAACAATAGCAGCATTTTCCTCCAAATATGAAAAAGGAAAACAGGGGAATGTTCATCCACCACTTAAGAGGTGTGTTGCATAAAATACAATGAGAACCGGGGGTAATAATACTTTCTGATTTTGGCACCCTCACGATTAGAACATTGATAAATGAACCGATAAGTAAACCGAATAATATTTTAAGAGTAAGAATCAAGGGGCTGGAATCGTTGCGGAGGCGAGAGGATTCGAACCTCTGGTCCACGTAAGTGGACGCTGGTTTTCAAGACCAGTGCATTCAGCCAGACTCTGCCACGCCTCCAATTTTAAGTATGAGTTAATATTGATTGCGGAGAGGGTGGGATTCGAACCCACGGTACGGGTAAACGCACACACGCTTTCCAAGCGTGCTCCTTAAGCCACTCGGACACCTCTCCAATATCTAAACAATTCCAATAAGCTGTTTAAACGCTTCTCCACCTTTGTATGATTTAATCTTCTTTTCCCTTTTTCGTGCTTCTGCTATTGTACCATAATTTTCTATGTGAATCAACTGTAGTGGCCTTCTCAATTTAGTGGATTTTACCGATCCATTGTTATGAGCAATTAATCTTTCTTCAAAATTTTTGGAATAACCAATATAATAATTTCCGTCTTTTAAACTTTGAAGAACATAAACACAATATTTACTCATATTGATTATAGGTACATCCCGCAGAATGCGGGACTCCTTAAGCCACTCGGACACCTCTCCAATCGAGCATAAAAAT
>JABGQJ010001380.1 GCA_018648945.1 Victivallales bacterium | reverse complement strand
CAGCCGTCGGGCTCGAAACGGACGGCCCGCGTGAAGCGAAGCAGTCGGGAAGTGGAGGAGCTGATCCGCCGGGTTGGCCCCACCAAGCCGGACTGGTGGGACGATGTCAAGCTCGACTACCCCAAGACGCTCGACCTGTCTTGGCCGAAGCCGAAGCGGGGAGCGAAGTGGAACCAGAACAAGAACCCTGGGCAGTATCTGATCAGCGTCGTCTACCGGCAACCGAGGAGGGGGCGGAGCGCGGCGAAGCTGTACCGGCATATCGTCGATGTCAATGGCGACAATCCCCAGGCGCGGCAGAACGGGATGCAGGCTCTGGGTCACGTCTATGCCCGGTTCCTCTGCGACTATCCTCGGGCGGCCTACTGGTATCAGAAGGTGGCCAGGGAAAGGCGGAACATGTCCACCCGGGATGCCGTGGACCTCGCGGAGTGCTACTGGCAGCTGGGCAACAAGAGCAAGGCAGAACGGGTTCTGCGCAGTCTGGGCCGGGGAACCACGAAGCTCTGGGCGGAGATCGGGGAGCTAGACGAAGCGTTGGCGGTGGCACGCCGCGAGTCCAGGGGGAACTGGCCCCATAATGCCTTCCTGGCCGCCGGCAACGCCTACCGGTCCCATGGCCGTTACTCCGACGCCATGGGACTCTACCGGAAGCTGACGAGGATCAGGCCTCAAGGAAAGAGGGCAAAGGGGCTCCAGCGCATGAAGACGCTGGGGCAGCAGTCCACCGCCGCCACGGAGGTATACCAGGATCTGGACCTTGGCAACGCGGAGGATGGAACCTACACGGGGGTCGGCGAGGGGTTCCGGGGGACGATGCAGGTGGACGTCACTATCAGGGATGGCG
>JABGQJ010000138.1 GCA_018648945.1 Victivallales bacterium | reverse complement strand
GCTCAAGGTGGACAAGCAGGCCTTCCTCACGCCCGGCGCTGACTAAACCTGGGGCCGCAACGTCGCAGAGCTCTGGCCCTATTCCATCGGTCCAAGGGGGCCGTTGACTTCGGTATGGAGCTTGGTCGTATCGAGGCCATCGAGGATGATGACGCCGTGGAGGCAACCGGCGAGCTTGGCGTCGTGCCAGGTCCAGACGAGATCGCCAGTTGCGGCGTACTCGGCGAGTTGCTGGCCCTTCTGGCTATCCTCGCGCTTGTGTCCCATCCAGTTGGCGACGACGACATTGCCATTGGTCAGCATATGGAAGTCGGAGAAGAACTTGGGGTGGCGGACCTTCTGCCCCTCCTTCTTGCCGAAGGTGCGGAGGACCTTGCCCTCGGGGGAGAGTTCGGCGAGGGACGCGCCGTAGCCAGAGGCGGCGAAGATGTTCCCGTTGGCAAGCCGCACGGCTTTGTAGATGTGATTGCCGCCGGGGACAGCCTTCTGCCAGACGATCTTGCCGGCGGCGTCCACCTCGAAGACCTCCTTGCCACTGCCGATAAGAGTCGTCCCGGCGGCGGTCCGCCGCATGAGCCGGACGTTCTTGATGGCAGGGGGGCAGTCGATGGTCTTGAGCGTCTTGCCAGCCTTGTCCACCTGGACAATGCGGATGCCCTTGGGACCGTAGCCACCAAGAAAGGTCGTGCCGTCGGCGGCCCGGCGGGCGGTCATCACCTTCTTGAAGGCCGGGACCTCGACCCGGCGGACAATCTTGCCGGTGCCCAGATCCAGTTCGAGGAAGCCATTCTTGGCAGTGCGGCCGGTGCCGTTCACGCTGACCATCAGGCGGTTCTCCCCGACCAACTGGAGGTCGCGAGCATGTTGTTTCACCACCCAGCCCTGCGTGGGATGCGCCTCGTCGACAAGCAGGATCTGGTGCCCCGATTCGTCCGTGGCCACGAAGCGGTGCTGGATCGCTTCCTGGGCAAAAAGAGGGGCGACAAACGAGAGGGCGAGAACGAGGCAGCGAAGGGCACGCATGTGAGGACTCCTGGGCTCGGTCTGGATGCGGGATCAGTGTCTCTCACTATACTCCCGCTCGCGGCGCTGTCCTCGTCCCCTCGCTGGGACTGAGTTCCGGAGCAACGCTCCGTTCTCTGTGGGTTCCGGAGGGGTCCGGGGAGACGCGTCTCCCCGGCGGGGTTCGGGGCTGGCCCCGATTCTCCCCGCTACCTGCTGCGCAGTCGTGCCACGACCTCTTCGACTGGCAGGCCGATCACGTTGCTGCGCAGGCCGACGATGTGGTCCACGATCATCTCGCCATGGGACTGAATGCCGTAGGCACCCGCTTTGTCTAGGGGGTCCACGAGGGCGAAGTAGGCGTCGATCACGGCGTCGTTCAGGGCGCGGAAGTGGACGTCCGTGCGACTCACCCAGACTTCGGGAGTCGCGGGGGCGGGGTGATGCAGGCACACGCCGGTGAGAACCCGATGACAGCGCCCCGAGAGTTGACGGAGCGTGGCCCGGGCGGCGGCAAGGTCGGCAGGCTTGCCGAAGATCGTCTCCCCCATGACCACCACCGTATCCGCGCCCAGCACGAGCTCCCCCGGGCAGTTCGCGGCCACGGTCGCCGCCTTGGTCAGGGCGAGCCGCTGCACGTGCTCGTCGGGGGACTCGCCGGGCAGTTCCGTCTCGTCCACATCCGCCGGCCGCACGGTTGTCCGCACGCCTGCATCTCGGAGCAGGTGCAGACGGCGCGGCGAGGCGGATGCGAGGACCAGTCTCACTTCTGGCGGAACCCCTTGCGGCGCTGATTGTGGCGGGAATTGGCCTGGTGATCCGACCGCTGACGCAAGTTGATGCCACGCATGGCGCCGCGGGCGCCGCTGTTTGGATCGTCGCCGCTGCGCCGCTCGCGGATCTCCAGCTTGATGGGTAGGCCTGCCTGCGGGAAGAAGGCCTCGCGCAACTGATTCTCCAGGAACTGGACGTAGTTGTCCGGGCAGGACTTCCTGCTGTTGGCGAAGAGCACGAAGTGGGGCGGTGGATTGCCCTTCATCGTGCTGTAGAAGACCTTGAAGCGCTTGTTGCCGACGCTCTGGGGGGGCGTGCGGGCCAAGGTATCCTGGAGGAATTGGTTGAGGACCGAGGTCGGGATGGTGACCTGCATCTGGTCGCGGAGGGCCAGGATATGGTCGAAGATCCCGGAGAAGTTGTAGCCGCTCAGGGCACAGATGAAGTGCATGGGCGCGTGCTGCATGAAGGGGAGACGGCGGCGGATCTCGTCGTCCAATTCCTTCTGCTTGATCTCCCCCGAGACCAAGTCCCACTTGTTGACCAGCAGAATGCAGGGCTTGTACTCGTCCTTGATCATGCGGCCGATGCGACGGTCCTGGGCTGTGCCCGGGTCGGTGGCATCGATGATGAAGAGAACCACATCGCAGCGTTTGATCGCGCTCTGAGCGCGGCTGGCGCTGAAGAACTCGACCACGCTGTCCACATTGCCGCGCCGGCGCAGGCCGGCGGTGTCGATGAAGGTGGCGGGGACCTCTTCGTCGTCGCCCTTGAGCATGACCGGCACGTCGATCGCGTCGCGGGTAGTTCCGGCGATATCGCTGACCATCACCCGGTCCTCGCCGAACACGCGGTTGACCAGGGAGGACTTGCCCACGTTCGGGCGACCGACCACGGCGATCCGGAGGCCACCGCGTTCGGTCAAGGGCTCGGCCACCACCGGGATCTCGGCCAACACGCGATGCATCAGGTCGCCGATCCCGTAGTTGTGGGTGCAGGAGGTCGGGAAGAGGTCTTTCACACCCAAGGCCGAGAACTCGCCGAGGACGCCTTCCCGCAAGGTGTTGTTGTCGGCCTTGTTGGCCGCGATGATGACGGGAAGCTCGGCCTGCATCATGAACTCGCGGATTGCCTCGTCCTGCGGGGTCATGCCCTCCAGGCAATCCACCACCCAGATCAGGGCGTCGGCCTCGGCCACGATGGTCGCGACCTGGTCGCGGATCAGACCGTCGAAGATGTCCGCGCCCTTCTTTTCGCGGGGGTGCATGCCAAGGCCGCCGGTATCGACCAGCAGGAAGTGGCGCCCTCGGTAGTGGGCGGGGGCGGCCACGCGGTCGCGGGTGACGCCGCTCTGCTCATGGACGATGGAGAGGCGGCGACCCACGACTTGATTGAACAGCGCGGATTTGCCGACGTTCGGGCGGCCGACAATGGCCACGACGGGTAACTTAGGGGTCTTCGCCATACTGTGTCTCCTAGTTGTCCGCCGAGGCGCAGAGCGCCAGGGCGTGATCGAGACGCTGCAGGCAGCGGTCGCGACCGAGAATGGTCATCGTGTCGTATACACCCGCCCCGACTCCGCAGCCGGTCACGGCCACGCGCACGGGTTGGTTGAGCTTGCCTTCGCGGATCTCGCAGGCGGCTTCCACCGCATGGACTGCGGCCTCAAGTGCCGCCAGGTCCGCGAAATCCACGTCAGCCAGTCGTTCGCGCAGTTGCGTCAGCGCGGCAGGCGTATCGCCCTTGGCCACAAACTTCCGCAGTGCCTTCGCATCGTACTCGGGGGTCTCGATAAAGAAGTAGGCCCAGTCGGCCACATCGGCAAAGAGCTTGGTCCGGCTTTGCAGCAAATTGGCTACCTGCTGGAACGTGGCATCGTCGGCGTCCGCGAACCAGGGCAGGTCGGCGGCGGCGCGTCGGCAGTTGGCCAGGAATTCGGCGAAGGGCAGCTCCGCAAGGTACTGGCCATTCAGGTTCTGCAGCTTGCGCAGGTCGACCTGGGCGGCGGATTGCTGGACCCGGTCCAGGCTGAACGCGGCGACCAACTCATCGCGCGTCATCTTCTCCCGGTCGTCGCCAGGCGACCAGCCGAGGAGGGTCAGGTAGTTGAACAGGGCCTCGGGCAGGAAGCCTTTGTCCCGGAAATCCCCCACGAAGGCATCGCCGTCGCGCTTGCTGTAGGGCTTGCCTTGGGAGTTCACGATCATGGGTAGGTGCCCGTAGCGGGGGGGCTCGGCCCCAAGCGCGGCAAACATGAAGATGTGGCGGTAGGTGTTCTCCACATGATCGTCGCCGCGGATGATGTGGGTGATGCCCTGGGTGACATCGTCGCAGACATTGGCCAGATGGAAGATGGGGCTGCCATCGCTGCGCACGATGACCAGGTCCTTCATGCTGTCCAACGGTTTGGCCAGTTCCCCCTTCACCGCATCGGTGTAGGCCACTTGGCGCCGGGTGAAGACCAGCCGGTCCGCCTCTTCGAAGGAGAAGCTCGCGCCCTGCTCCAGCACCTCGGCCAGATGGTCGTTGAGCGCAAACAGGCACGTGCCGGCTGCATCCATCACCTGGAGATCCTTGAAGCCAGCCAGTGTGCCGCCGCCGGGAGTTGCCTTGCCCTTCCTCGAAATCCCAGCGAAGCCCACGCCCGAGGCGGAAACCACCACGGGGACCTCGGGATGGACATTGATCTCGGCCGGACCGACCGTGCTCACTCCGGCAACCTTCTCGGCCGCAAAGGGAATGCGGAAGAGCGTGGCCTCGTCACCGCCGCCCTTGGCCATGCGGTAGGCGTCGCCCTGGTCGAGCAGCCGCTGCGCGGCGGCGAGGTGCAGGTCGCGCTGACCGGTCTGGTAGAGCGGCTCCTGGTCCACATCCAGCTCCA
Organism: Victivallales bacterium; assembly: GCA_018648945.1. Next base: position 9,291 of record JABGQJ010000138.1, on the reverse strand, counting down.
GCCATGCCATGACGTCGAGCAAGGTGGCGATGGCTTCGGGCGTGGACCGCTCCAGATCCGTGTCTTCCACGCGCAAGAGGAACTCGCCGCCCTCATGGCGGGCGAATAGCCAGTTGAAGATGGCCGCACGAATATTGCCGATATGTACATTGCCCGTTGGCGAGGGGGCGAAGCGAACTCGAACTGTCATGATGACCCCGTATATCTGTCTCGTTCATCCGCAAGGGACTGCATCTTGCGAGCCCATACTATACCGTTGCGCAAGGGGAGCTTAAAGCCGCGACGGACGAACGAACGGCGAGGGGCGCGCCAAAGACGGGGCGCTGCCCCCAAACCCCGACGGGGAGACGCGTCTCCCCGGGCCCCTCGATGCCGCTACCGCGCCGACGCAACGGACCGGCCGGGACCGAAGCTTCTGTGGCGAGGAGAGTCCATGCGGGGAGTGTCCCTTGGGTCCCTTCCGTCCCTTCTGTCCCTTTCATCCCAATTGAGAGCGCTATATTGGCCCGACCAACTGGGGGAGTGCCCCTCCGTATGCCCTGCCAACCCATCCTGGCTCCGGGAAACCCACGTGCCGTTCACCTTCGTCCATGCCGCCGACCTTCATCTCGCCAGCCCATTCCAGGGATTGGCCATGGCAACCGAGGGACGGGAGGCCATCGTCGCGCACTTGCGGGATGCCGCGTTCCTCGCCTTCGAGCGCCTCGTCGATCTCTGCATCGAGCGAGACGCCCAATTCCTCCTGCTTGCGGGCGATACCTTCGAGGACGAGGAATGCAGCGTCCGGGACATGTTCCGCTTCCGCGATGGTCTCGCCCGGCTGGCGGACGCGGGGATCGGGGCCTTCGCTATCCATGGCAACCACGATCCCTTCAAGGGGGATCGCCCGGAGGTGGCCTTGCCAGACAACACCCATGTGTTCGGCGACGAGACCGCCGAGACCGTGGGGGTTCCCGAGCTGCCTGGCGTCACCATCACCGGCGTCAGCTACCGAACCAAGCGCGAGGCGCGCAAGCTGGCACGGCAGTATGTCTGCCCTCCCGAATCCGGGTTCCATATTGGCCTGCTCCATGCCCAGGTGGGCGGCGACCAAAGCACCAACCTGTACGCGACCTGCACGGTCGAGCAGTTGCGGAACGCCGGCTTTCACTATTGGGCGCTTGGGCACATCCACGAACGCCGGACCTTCAGCACGAACCCGACCATCGCCTACTCCGGCAACATCCAGGGGCGCAACCCCAAGGAGACCGGTGAGCGGGGGGCGCTCGTCGTCACCGCCGACGCAGCTACCGGCTTGGCCGAAACCGAGTTCGTGCCCCTCCAAGTCGTGCGTTGGGAAACAGCCGAAGTCCCCATCGCCGGGCTCGACTCCCTCGACGCTCTGGAGGAACGCATCGCGGAGCATACCGAGGCCCTGGCTGAGGAATGCCGACCCTCCTCCCTGGTGCTGCGCATTCAACTGACCGGACGGGGGCGGCTCAACGCCGACCTGCGGCGCGAAGACGCGACCACCGATCTCCGTGAACGGCTCCGCAACAGCCAACCACTGACGCCCCCCTTCGTCTGGATCGAGTCCCTCCAGCTCGCCTGCGGCGCGGACCTCGATTTCGCGGGCCGCCGCGAAGGAGACGATCTGGCCGGCGAGATCCTGCGACGAGCCGATGCCTTGGCCGAGGACCGCGAGTGGCTGGACAAAGCCTTGGCGCCCCTCTTCGCCCATCGCCGGGCCAAGCACGCCCTGGCTGGTCTGCCTGACGAGGTACGGGCGCAACTCCTGCGGGAAGCCGCCGAGAACTGCGTCGAAGCCCTGGACGGGGAGGCCTGACCATGTGGATCAAAGGCCTGCACGTCGATGGCTTCGGCACCTTCCACGATGCCCCATTGCGCCCCATCTCCCCCGGATTGACCGTGCTTCTGGGCAGCAACGAGGCTGGGAAATCCACTACGCTCGACTTCCTCCGCGCCATGTTCTTCGGCTTCCCCCGCAAGAACGCAATCGGGCGCAAACAGCGCGACCCCCTGGCGGGCGGGCGCCATGGCGGGCGCCTCTTCCTGATGGATGGGAAGCGCGAGGTAACCCTTGAGCGCCGCCCTGGCCCCCGCGGCGGGACCATTTCGCTACTGGATGCGGCTGGCACCCCCCTGCCCGATACCGAGCTTCCCCGACTCCTCGGCAGCATCACCGAAGCCTTCTTCTGCAACGTCTACGCCTTCGGACTCGACGAGCTTCAGATGGCCGGCAAGGATGGCGAGCAGGTGCTGGCCCAACTCTACGGCGCAGGCACGGGTGCAGGCATGGCCTTGGCCGCCGCCGAGAAGCTCTTCCAAAAGCAAATGGACGACCGTTTCAGCATGGGAGGCCAGAAGCCCCAGATCAACCAACTGCTGAAGCGGTTCGAACAGCTCGGGGAGCGCATCCGGGAGGCCCGTTCCCAGTCTGGTGAATACGGACGTCTGCAACTGCAGCAGGCCAGTTTCCAGGAAGCCCTGAACGAGAGTCGGAACGCCTGCAATGCGCTGTCCCAACGCGAGCGCCTGCTCCAAGCCGTCCGCGACCACTGGCAGGACTGGGTGGAAGTGGTCGAGGCGGAGGAACTTCTCCGCGAACTGCTGGAGCCCTTGCCGGGCACCCCGCACGATACCGAGGAGCTTGACCGCGCGCTGGCGGATCTCCAGACCAGCGAGGAGGCCTGCCGCAGCTTGGCGGAACAGCTCGCCGCAGTCCGGGTGGACATGGCGGCGGTGGCTCTCGACCCCGCACTCCAGGAACACCGCGAGGAGATCCGAGCACTGGCCCGCCGTGCCAATGAGTACCAGGCGGCAGACCTGCGCCTGCCGGTGCTTGCAGCGGAGCTGGAGCAAACGCGCCAGGCGCTCGCGGACTGCCTGCGCCAGCTGGGCCCGGACTGGACGGCAGAGCATATCGCGACCTGCGACCGATCACTGGCCGTCCGCGAGCATATTCAGCGTGCCACCAGCGGCCTGAGCAAAGCCGAACACGGGCTTCGAGACGCCGAAACCAACACCCGAGGCATGGCGACAGAGCACCAGCAGGCCCAGGAACAGCTGGCCAAGGCGGAGGCCCAGCAGGCCGAGGCCGAAGCCGGCCTCGCACGTCTCCCCGCCGAAGTCTGTGACCGCCTGCGCCGGGAACGCGATGATCTCGTGGTCTCCTCCCAAAGCCTGCCCAACCTACGGCGGGAGCGCGAACGTCTGCTGCGCGAGGTCGAAGACCAGGTGCGGGTGGTCGACCCAACCTGGGACGCGGGTCGGCTCGCGTCCTTCGACACCTCCGCCGGGGCGCGCCGCCGTCTGCAGCAATCCCGCGACCAGCTGGCCGAGGCCACGCGCGCAGCCACCGAGACCAGGCACCGGCTCGAGGCTCTCCCAGAGCTGGACGCCAGCGGCGAGACGGCGACGAGCGAGGACGATGTCCGCCAGTTTCGCACCCAACTCCGCGAGTTGACCCGAGCACTGGCCCGCCGGGAGGCCTTCGCCGAGGCAGCCGCCGTGGCAACCCCGTCGGCGATCTCGTTCTGGACGCCGGTTCTAGCGGTCGGGGCGATTGCCCTTCTGATCGCCGCGTTCGCGCATTGGGAGTTCCTGATCGGCCTGCCCCTCCTCGGCGCGATCTACTACTCTCTCCGACGGCGCCAGCCGCCGCCAACGAGCAAATCGCCCGCCGACCCGGACCTGGCCGTTCAGACCCACTGCGCCGCCCTCGACCTGGACCCGGAGCACCCCGATCTCGCCGCCGCCGAGACACGCCTCGACGACCTGCAAGCCCAGATGCAGAGGCAAGGGGAAGCGGCAGAGAAGCGAGCGCAGAGCCAACGGGCCAACGAGCGGGCCGAGCAGGCCCTGACAGAAGCCGAGGAGGAGTGGCAGAAGCACGCGGCGCCCCTTGGCTTCTCCACCCAACCGTCTCCCGAGGTCGTCCTGAGCATCCTCTCCTCCATTGTCGACGGGCAACGCCGGATCACCGAGGCCAAACACCTGGCCGAGACCATCGCCGACGCCGAGGCCAAGCTGGCCAAGGCATGGCAGCCCCTACTCGACTCGAAGCTACCCGACAGCCCCCCCGACGCGTTCTCCGCGGAAGCCTTGGATGGCCTGCTAAAGCGGCACGAAGAGGCACGCCAGGCTCTCCGTGAAGCAACGGTTCGGGTCGAGGAAGCGCGAACTGCGGAGCAGGAACGGCGCGGCCGCCATGCGGCGGGGCAGAAGACAGTGGAAGTAGCTGCCAAGGCTCTTGCCGAGCAGCAGCAAGCCTGGCAGGACTGGCTCGCGGAACGCGGGTTCCAGACCACTCTCACCCCCGATACCGCCCGCGAGGCCATGGTGATCGTCAACCAAGCCTGGGAACACAGTCAGGCCCTGGAGAAGCTACAGGCGGAGACCGAGAGACACCGCCAAACCTGCGATACCATCGCTTCCCGGACTCGGGCGCTTCTCGCGGCGCTCGACCGCCCGCTCGGGCCCGGAGCGCCGCTTGATGGCGCGATTGCGGCCCTGGCGGAGGCGAGCGAGGAGAACGACAAGCGGCAGATCGCGTTCGCCGAACAGCGGAAGCAGGAGTGCAGGACGGCGGGGGCCCTGGAACGAGCCGAGGAACGCAGAACCGAGTGCCAGGGCGCGCTGGCCGACTTCCTGCAGGAGCATGGGGCTGCCGCTGCCGAGGAGTTGCGTGCCCGGATCGGCATCGCCCGGCAACGCCAGGAAGCCCAGATGGTCCGGGACCAGGGACTCAAGAACCTGCGTACCGCGCTCGGGACCACCGATGCAGGCGCGGTCCGCGAAGCCTTCACAAGCACGGACCAGCTGGTTCTGCCGGCGGAACTCACCCGCCTGGCAGGGGATTTGGCGGAAAGCGAGGAGCAGCGGGAAGAAGCGCACAAGAGGAGCGCCGAGATCCAGGCAAGTCTGAAACTCCTTGCTGGCTCCGACGAGATTGCCCGGCTTCGCCAGGAACAGGAAACCGTGCGGGCCGAGATCGATTCCCTTGCCATCGAGTGGGCGCGCGCAACCGTGGCGCGTCGTCTGCTGGAAGAAGCCAAGCGCACCTTCGAACGCGAGCGCCAACCCCAGGTCCTGCAAGAGGCCTCCGCCTTCTTCCGGCTGCTCACCTGCGAACGCTACGAGGGGGTCTTCTCCCCCCTCGACGGGGGCCGGGAACTCCACGCCCTCCTGCCGGACCAGGAGTTCCGCACTCCTGAGGAACTTAGCCGAGGTACCGTGGAACAGCTCTACCTGGCGCTCCGCTTCGGCTTCCTGACCGACAGTGCACACAAGGGGACCGCCCTGCCGGTGGTCATGGACGAGATCCTGGTCAACTTCGATCCCGAGCGCGCCGCCGCCGCAGCCCGCGCCATCGGGAAGCTTGCGGAGAGTCACCAGATCCTCTTCTTCACCTGCCACCCCAGCACGGCAGACATGCTGCAGGCCGAGGCCGGCGCCTCCCTCGTAGAGGTCCAGGGCGGCCAGTTCGCCCCCGCGTGAACAACGCTCGCGGCCGCCGAAACGACTGCGGCGGAACCCCCGGAACAGAGGACAGCACACCACACGCAGCGGTAGACGATCCCTGCCACGCATCGCTTCACGCGGCGGAGCCCGCCGCCCCTCCAGCGGTCACGTCCCCGCCCCGCGCCCTACTGGACGTTCGGATTCGATCCCCCATTTCGCATTCTGACTTCTGCATTCTGCATTCCTCCCGCTCGCCCTGCCCCCCACAGTTGCGCAGAGGCCAAGGGGCACGCATGGTACCAGGGGATTCTTCCGCTCTGGGAGAGTGCTCAAGGGACGCCCATGCCATCCTCACCGTCCGAACAGCCCACACCAGGCAATGTCCGCTACGAAATGCGGGACGGCGGTTGCCTGTGGGTGCATCTCGCGGGGGATTGGGACATTCGGGGCCCAACCCCGGAGGCAGTGCTCCCAACGAAGGCCCTGAAGGATGCACAGAGCCTGCAGTTCGACACCACGGAGTTGGGCGAATGGGACACGCGGTTGCTCGCGTTCCTGGACAATCTGTCTCGCCTGGCCGAAGACGAGCAGGTGACGGTGGCGCTCGATGATCTGCCACCGGGGGCGAGGCGGTTGCTGCGGATGGCAAGCGCCGTCCCGGAATACGAGGCGAGCGACGAGGACCGCTTCGCCAAACCAATGGCGGCTCTGGGCCAGCGCGTCCTTGCCAACGCCAGCGCGGGGCGGGACATGATCACCTTCCTGGGTGAGACCGCCACCTCCTGTTGGCGGCTCGCCACCGGTCGGGCCCAGATCCGCTGGCGCGACGTGGCCGGGGTCATCGTATCCTCCGGTCCCAACGCCTTGCCCATTGTCACCCTGATCAGTTTCCTCGTGGGGCTGATTTTGGCTTTTGTCGGCGCGATTCAGTTGCGCATGTTCGGGGCGGAGCTCTTCGTGGCCGACCTCGTGGGGATCGGCGTCATCCGGGAGATGGGGGCGATCATGGTCGGGGTCGTGATGGCCGGGCGGACGGGGGCGGCCTTCGCCGCCGAGCTTGGCACCATGCAGGTCAACGATGAGATCGACGCCTTGCGCACGATGAGCGTCTCGCCCACGGACTTCCTGGTCTTGCCCCGGCTGATCGGGCTCACGCTGATGATGCCCTTCCTCTGCATCTATGCCGACCTGATGGGCACCTTGGGGGGGCTGTTCGTGGGAGTCACCATGCTCGATCTCGGCCCCATGCAGTACTACATTGAGACCAAGGCGTCGGTAGGGGTGAACGACTTCGTCATCGGCGTGGTCATGAGTCTCGTGTTCGGCGCGCTAATCTCCTTCAGCGGCTGCTATCGGGGCATGCGTTGCGGCCGCAGCTCGGCAGATGTCGGGCGCGCCACCACCGCCTCGGTGGTGACCAGCATTGTCCTGCTGGTCATCGCCACCGCCGTGATCACCTACGTCTGCGATGTGCTTGGAGTCTGACCGGAGGAACCCGCCGCGTGAGCGACGATGCCCACATCACTGTCGAGAACCTGACCATGGCCTACGACGACATGGTGGTTCAGCGCGATCTGAGCTTCGTGATCGGTCGCGGGGACATCTTCGTGGTCATGGGCGGCAGTGGCTGCGGCAAAAGCACTCTCCTGCGTCACCTGATCGGCCTCAAAGCGCCGCAGCACGGCCGCGTGCTCTACGGCGACACCAGCTTCTGGGACGCTCCCACGCCCGTGCGAGACCGCCTGATGGAACAGGCGGGGGTGCTCTACCAGAGCGGCGCGCTCTGGTCATCCATGACCCTGACCAACAATGTGGCTCTCCCCCTCCGCGAACATACTCACCTCAGGGAGCGGGAGATCCAGGAGATCGTGTCCTTCAAATTGGCCTTGGTGGGCCTGCGGGGATTCGAGGACTTCTACCCCGCCGAGGTCAGCGGGGGCATGCGCAAGCGCGCGGGCCTCGCCCGAGCCATCGCCCTGGACCCGGAGGTCCTCTTCTTCGACGAGCCATCGGCGGGCCTGGACCCGATCAGCGCCCGGCGGCTGGACGATCTCATCCTTGAGCTGCGCGACAGCCTGGGGGCCACCGTCGTCGTGGTCACCCACGAACTGGCCAGCATCTTCGCAATCGGCAGCAACTCGGTGTTCCTCGATGCCGATGCCAAGACCATGACCGCCCAGGGCCCGCCGGCCGAATTGCTGGCCAATCCGCCCAACCATCAGGTCCACCAGTTTCTCACGCGGGGCGAACACGAGAACGCCACCGCGACCACCTAAGGAGCCCAGGCAATGGGTGCCACCAGCAAAACCACCGCCGTCGGCGTCTTCGTCCTGGCGGCCATCGTCCTCGCCATTGTGGCCATCATCATCTTCGGCGGCGGCAACCTGTTCGAGGAACGCGTGCGCTACGTCATCTACTTCGAGGGCTCGGTGACCGGTCTCAGCGTGGGGTCGCCCGTGAACTTCCGAGGGGTCAAGGTCGGCTCGGTATCCGATATTCAGGTGACCATCAACAACGACCGGGATCTCGTTCGCCTGCCGGTCTTCATCGACATCAACCCGAAACGGTTCTCCGGGCTTTCCGCCACCATGGGAAGCACGGCGGGGACGCATCAGTTCATCTCCCATCTGGTCCGGCGCGGCCTACGGGCCCAGTTGGTCATGCCCAGCCTGATCACCGGGCAACTGGCCGTGGACCTGGATTTCTATCCCGAACGCCGCGCGCAGTACTCCGGCGTAGAGCAGACGGTGCCGGAACTGCCAGCCATCCCCTCGAACCTGGAAATGCTCACCAAATCCCTGAAGGAACTCCCGCTGGAGCAGATGGTCAAGCGGACGCTGCACGCGTTGGAGGGCATCGACGAGCTGGTCCACTCGCCGCATCTGCCGGAGACCCTCGGCTCGCTCCGCAACGCCACGATGGAGCTGGATACCTTGCTCCAAGGGCTGAACTCACACGTGGACCCGGTCCTTGGCGAGGCGCGGGAGATGAGCAGAGAGATCAGGGAACTGGCGACCACGGCCCGATCGCACGTGGAGCCTCTGGCCACGGATATGCGAGGACTGCTTGCGGCAGGGCAGCAGACGCTCGCCACCGCCGATCAGACCACGCGAGAGCTTGGCGCGAAGGTCGGGGAAGCGAGTGTCGCCGCCCGGAAGGCCTTTGAGCAGGCCGAGAAGACGCTTGACCTCGAGCAGGGCGCCTCCCGTCAACTGGTGGACAGTCTGAAGGACACCGCTGAGGCGGCCCGCAAGACTCTGGCAACGGCAGACGTCGCCCTGGGCCGGATCGACCGCACCCTGGCCGAAGACTCGCCCCTGCGCACGGAGGCCCTCCGCGCCATGCGGGAAGTCGCCTCTGCCGTGCGCTCCATCCAAGTTGTCGCGGAATATCTGCAACGCCATCCCGAAGCCCTGCTCAGGGGCAAGGGCAAAGCCGGAGAGCGATAGATGAATGCACGTCACCTGGTCTCTTGTTTCCTTGCTGTCGGCGGTCTGGCTCTGCTGATCCTGACCCAAGGCGGCTGCGCCCGCTCCGATGCAGCTCGCTTCTACCTGCTCACCCCGATTGCGCCCGCCGCGCCGACGACCAGCCCCAGCGGCCAGGTCGGCCTGCAGGTCGAGCGCCTGCCCGATTACCTGCGCCGTCCCGAATTGGCCACCCGGCGCGGTCCGCACGAGGTCACATACGACGAATTCCACCGCTGGGCCAGCCCCCTGGACGAGTCCCTGCCTCTGGTCCTGGCCCGAAACCTGGCCCGAATCAAGGGAGTGCCCCTGGTCCCGCTGTACCCCTGGTCCGCCGCCGCGAAGCCCGAACGGGTGATCC
>JABGQJ010001379.1 GCA_018648945.1 Victivallales bacterium | reverse complement strand
CGTCCCAAGCAGAACGAGAAGAACCCCGGCTACCTCCCCGAAGAGCGCGCCTGGATGGCCAAGTTCCTCGGCGCGGGTTTTGTGGACACCTTCCGCACCTTCTGCGACGCCCCCGAGCAGTACACGTGGTGGTCGTACCGCTTCAAGGCGCGGGAGAAGAACCTGGGCTGGCGCATCGACTACCATTGCGTGAACGAGGCCCTGGCCCCCGCCGTGAAGAGCTCCACGATTCAGCCCGATATCATGGGTTCCGACCACTGCCCCGTCGTCATTGAACTGGGCTGACAACGCATGGAACACCCAACCGTATCCCACCGGGAAGAACTGGCCAATGCGCTGAGCCACGGTCTGGGCATCGCCTTGAGCCTTGCTGCGGTTGCGTTGCTGGCGGTCTTTTCGGCGCTCAACGGCACGACCCGACACATCGTCTCCTTCAGCGTTTACGGCGCGAGCTTGGTCCTGCTCTACACCTCGTCGACCCTCTACCACAGCTACCGCAATCCCCGGATCAAGAAAGCGCTGCGCGTGCTCGACCACGCCGCTATCTACCTGCTGATCGCGGGCACCTACACGCCCTTCACCCTCGTCGTTTTCGAGGGGGTATTTGGCTGGGTTCTCTTTGGCATTGTCTGGGGATTGGCGGCCACCGGGGTCGTGCTCAAGCTCCTCTTCGTCGGGCGCTTCCACAGGGTGGCCGTGGGGCTCTATATCGCCATGGGTTGGCTGGTGGTGATCGGCCTAAAGCCTCTGATTCACGGCATTGCCACGCCGGGTCTCGTATTGCTGGTCATCGGCGGCTCGCTCTATACCGGCGGCACCGTCTTCTACGCGTGCAAGCGCATTCCCTGGAACTA
>JABGQJ010001378.1 GCA_018648945.1 Victivallales bacterium | reverse complement strand
CGTTCGGCGCCCACCAGTCGGCCGCTCCCCTTGAGGGGGTGGGAGGAGCGGCGCAGGTCTTCGCCGTCGCGGGTTTGCTGGGCGTGGCGCATGGCGATGATCCTGCCCCGGTTCTGGGTGGCGAACAGGTCGATGAACTCGCGCAGCAAAAAGTCGCCGTCCGTCTCCAGCTCTGCCAGACTTTCCAGGCGGGCCGGGTCGAAGTGGGGCGGCTGGTCGGTTTCTTCCGGCTGCGTCCGATCGATCTCAATAGTCGCCCGATCCAGCGGTTCGGCGGGAATGGGAGACAGGCCCAGCGAGGTGATGACGATGGCGAGCCGGTCGCGGCGCAACGGTTTGGAGAGGTAGGCGTCCATGCCGGCGGCCAGGCAGTGTTCCTCCTCGTCCCCCTGCGTGTGGGCGGTGAGGCCGATGATGGGGATGTGCTCGCCGCTCTGCTGCTCGTGCTGGCGTATGGCACGGGTCGCTTCGATGCCGTCCATCTCCGGCATCTGCACGTCCATCAGGATCAGATCGAACGACTCCCGATCGAGGGCGGCCAGGACTTCCGTGCCGGTGTCGGCCGCAATCGCCACGTGTCCCTGCTGCTCCAGCATCTTCAAGGCTACCATCTGATTGGTCCGGTCGTCTTCGGCCAACAGCACGCGCAGGGAGGGGGCTGTTGCGGGTATCGCATCCTGTGGTGGCAGGGTGCGCGCCTCCGCCGGGGATGCCGCGCCAAAACGGGCGGTGAAGTGGAAGATGCTGCCCCTGCCTTCCTCGCTGTCGACCTGGAGTTCACCGTCCATCAGCGATACCAGCTGCGACGATATAGTCAGGCCGAGGCCGGTCCCTCCGAAGCGTCGGCCGATCGATTCG
>JABGQJ010001377.1 GCA_018648945.1 Victivallales bacterium | reverse complement strand
CACTCCGTCCACTGTACGTCCACGGAGTCGGTCGGGGTGCCGGAGACCGTGCGTGGCACGGACATCAGTCGGATTTGCGGGTAGTCTGCCGCAGCGATCTCCGCTTCCGCGTCGTCCGAGTTCCCCACCGTCCACTGCATGTTCGACTGACCAGAGCCCACCCATACGTCGCCGACGAGCACGTTCTTGATTGCCGATTGCTGATTGCCGATTCCCGATTGAGGGTCTGCGGGCGAGAAGGTGCAGACCAGCGTCTGAGGCGTGGCATTGGCCGGCATGGGTTTGAGCGTCACGCGCCAGGCGCCGTCCGCATCGGCGGTGGCCGTCGTCGTCTGACCGGCAAGTTCGACTTTGACTTGGGCGCCGGGTTTCGCCTGTCCCCACACCGGCACAGGCACGTCGCGTTGGAGCACGGCGTTGTCACCGAACACGCCGGCCAGGCGGAGTTCTCCCGGGGCTCTTACCACAAGCCGAATGTCATCCACCCAGGCCTCGCCGGGGCCGTAGGAGATCACTCTGACGTTCATACTTCCGCACTTGTGGTCCGCCGAGCCCTTCAACGTCACCTTGCGCCAGTCGGCTGTGCCCCCAACGAAGTCGCTCTGCTCAACACGCAACCGCTTACCATCAGCCCCGAGATACTCGACCGCCGCGTACAAGCTCCCTGTTCCCTTCTTCCCCCAAGCAGCCATCCGGGGCCTGCAGTAAAAGGACAGCTCCCATTTGTACTCTTCGCCTTCGGGAATGTTGAGATCGGGGACGTTGTAGGTCGGTCCGGGGAAGCCGTAGTCGCCCAACCCACTCTCTGCCGCTACGAAACCGGATGCCTTACCGGTGCGTCTGGTCTCAGTGTCCTGTTT
>JABGQJ010001376.1 GCA_018648945.1 Victivallales bacterium | reverse complement strand
CCGCCGACGAAGGTGCCCTCCTCGCCCAGGCAAACCTCGACCTCCAGACCGCCCAGACAGCCCAGACCGCCGCCCTCACCACCAACACATCCGCCCTCGTCGCCCTGCAGACCGCTCTTGCCGGCAAGCAGCAAGACCTCGCCACCCTGGACCCCGCCGCCGCCCTCGCCATCGGCACCGTCCCCCCCATGGCCGCCGCCCCCGCAACCGCCGGCCCAGACCTCGCCGCCATCCTCACCAGTATCGACGCCCACGCCGCCGCCATGGCCCAGCACGGAATCATGTGATGGTCTTCCCCCCTCCCCATTCGATGTTCGATGTTCGATGTTCGATGTTCGACGTTCGCCCCCTCCTGGACCCATCCTAATGGCATACCTCTCCGCAACCCCGACCGTCAAAGAGGAAAAGAACCGCGAATACTACGGTGCCGGCGTCACCAAGAACTACCGCGACCGCGTCACCATCACCGTCGTCTACGCCTGCGACTCCGAAGGCCAGGCAACCGAGACCATCCCCGCCACCCGCGACACCACCGTCATCTCCCCCGGCCTCACCTGCGACCTCACCCGCGTCTCCGTCGGCCCCGGATTCGGCGACATCCATGGCCTCTGCACCATCATCTACGAAGCCACCACCGCCTGGACTCTCGTCACCTAGTATTGACGATTTCAGATTGGCGCTTGCCGATTGAAGCCGGCCCCCAATCCCCCTCCCTCTTCAATCACCAATCTGAAATCCCAAATCACAAATGCCCATCCCCCACTTCATCAAGGATTTCTGGACCGGCCGCGGCCCCCGCGCCAAGGCCTTCGCCGAATGGGCCAACCGCGTCGCCACCTGGTGCAACCTCTTCGAGGGCACCGG
>JABGQJ010001375.1 GCA_018648945.1 Victivallales bacterium | reverse complement strand
CCATGGCCCGCTGGCCGAACGAGGGGTTCACGCGCATCGTCGAGGTGGTTGGTGGCGCGCCGCACAAGATCCATGGTATCCCCGGCGACAAGATCGGTCGGTTCACCTACAAGGGAGACCGCCCGAAGCGCTGGCTGAAGGAGCCCGAGGTGTGGCTCCATGGCTACTGGTTCTGGGACTGGTCGGACCAGCGCCAACGGATCGAATCCATCGACACCGAGAAGCGGGTGATCACGCTGGAGCCTCCCTATCACGGCTACGGCTACCGCCGCAACCAATGGTACTACGCGCAGAACCTGCTGGCTGAGCTGGACATCCCCGGCGAGTGGTACCTAGACAAGGCGAACGCCAAACTCTACTTCTGGCCGCCCGCTCCGCTGACGGAGGGCAAGGCCATCGTCTCCGTTCTGCCCAGCATTCTCACCACCAAGGCGGCATCGCACGTCACGTTCCGCGGATTCACCGTCGAAGCGGCGCGCGGCACGGCGGTGGTGATCGGCGGGGGCACCGGCATGCGCGTGGTCGGCTGCACCATTCGCAACACGGGCGGCTCCGCCGTGAGCGTGAGCGGGGTCGAGAACGGGGTGATCGGCTGCGACGTGTATGGAACAGGACGGGGAGGCATCCATCTGAGCGGCGGCGACCGCAGGACCCTCACCCCGGCCAAACTCTTCGCGGAAAACAACCATGTTCACGACTACGCTCGCTGGCAACGCGTCTACCAGCCGGGAATCACGGTGCATGGCTGCGGCAACCGGGTGGCCCGGAACCTGATCGACAACGCCCCGCACATGGGGATGGGCTTCGGCGGCAACAACCATGTCATCGAGCTCAACGAGCTGCACAGTGTCTGCTACGAATCCAATG
>JABGQJ010001374.1 GCA_018648945.1 Victivallales bacterium | reverse complement strand
GATCCCTTGGCCCGGGCCTTGAAGCATGTCGGCGCGCCCCGTACCTTCCACTTGTAGGAAAGTGAACCGGGGAGCGCAGTGCCTGTGAGTCCTCCGCCTCAGGCTCAACGCCGCCATGCCGGATGCAAGACCGATCCGACTTCGCCTCGCGGGAAGTCCGCAGACCGCCTGAAGAGTGGAGGCCAGGAAAGAGGGCGACCAACTTCACGGGCCCTCAAGCACAAGCCACTGAGTTCTGGGTCTCTCGGCCTGGCTGGTTGGGCGCCGGGTAGTCGCTGGCTCGATGGGCCTGCGATCCGGGGAGGGCATCGCGTGTCGACAACGTGCTACCCGGCGTTTACGGCTGGGCTTGCCGCCAGGCGCGGACGTAGCGGATGCGGAAGGTGGAGGGGAGATCCTGGTCGCGGGGGAGACCGAACCAGTTGGGCATGGTCTCGCTATCGAAGTTGAGGGTGAGTGGCTGGTGCCAGTGGGTGTTCTTCATGCGCCGTACGAGGACGCCGTCCACATAGTACTTGAGTTCGGTTTTGGTCCATTCCAGACCGTACACATGGTAGGCGTCGGACAGATCGGCGAGCGCGACCCACGTGCCGCCGATGCTCCAGTGGCGACGTTCCTTGGGGGTGTGGAAGACGTGGGCGTTCATGTTGTACTTGCGCTCGAACTTAGGAGCGCCGCCGCCGATCTCGAAGACATCGATCTCGGTCCAGATGGTCTTGGTGCTGTCGTAGAACCAGAAGGCGCTGGAGCCGTGCGAGCGCATCGGGATGGCCTCGATCTCGTAGTAGCCGTAGAGGACGCGCTCCTTGCTCTGCACAGCTGCGCTGGTGTAGGTGTGGTAGCCTTTCCTCTTCGTGCCTTCCGGCGGG
>JABGQJ010001373.1 GCA_018648945.1 Victivallales bacterium | reverse complement strand
TCCTCTCCGCAACAATCGTCCTTGCCGCCGACTGGCCCATGTGGCGAGGCGACGCCATGCGCAGCGCCACCACCGCACAGCAGTTGCCCGCACAGCTGGAAACGGCGTGGACGTTGCAACTGCCCGCGCTCGAGCCAGCTTGGCAGGAAGCGGTGAACCAGGACCGCATGCCCTATGACGTCTGCTACGAACCCATCGTGGTCGGCACCCGTCTGTTCGTTTCCTCCAGCCGCAACGACTCGGTCACCGCCTACAGCACCCGCACCGGCGAGCAGCTCTGGCGCACGTATCTGGATGCGCCCGTGCGCCTGCCACCGGTGGCGTCCGGCGACCGCCTGTTCGTGGTCTGCGACGATGGCCAACTGCATGTACTGTCGCAGACTGAGGGCAAGCGGCTTGGCACCGTCCGGGGCGGCGCAGACGACCGGCTGGTGATGGGCAACGGGCGCCTGGTCTCGCCATGGTGCGCCCGTGGCGGGCCAGTGGTCCTGGGCGGGAATGTCTACTTCGGCGCCGGCATCTGGCCCTTCATGGGAACCTCCCTGCGAGCCGTCAATGCGAAGACACTCACCCCGCTCTGGCTAAACGACTCTGCCGGGTCACAGTTTCTCAAGCAGCCCCACGGTGGCTCTGAGTCCTTCGGTGGGGTGGCCCCGCAAGGCGCGTTGGTCGGTGCCGACCAGACGCTGATCGTGCCCTCGGGGCGCAGCGTACCCTCGCGCTTCGACGCCAGCAATGGCAAGCTCGTCTACTTCCATCTGCCCGGTAGCCCCGGCGTGGACAAGGGTCCCGGACCGTCCCGCAAGCTGGAGGGTGGATCACAACTCACCGCCAACGGCACCTTCCATGTGAACTGGCGCGGGATCGGC
>JABGQJ010001372.1 GCA_018648945.1 Victivallales bacterium | reverse complement strand
ATTGGCGATGGCACTGCCCCAAGTTCATGCGCCAGTCCTTCGTGGAGTTTGCCGCCAAGTCCGTTGGCCAGTGCGAGTGGGCAGCCAGCCACTACCACAAACAGCTGCAGAGAGGGAAGGAGCACAATGCGGCGGTGAGGAGCCTGGCCTTCAAGTGGCTGCGAATCATCTTCCGCTGCTGGCAGCAGCGGAAGCCATACGACGAGCAGCGCTACCTCGCCGCCCTGGCCCGACATGGATCCTGGATCGCCGGGGACTTGGCCCGCCCGGGATGACAACCGAAAGGCTCTGGAGAAAGTTGACAGACAGCCTCAGATGTCTCCCACATTCGGGGGATTGGGGAATGGGAAGATCGCGGCACGCGGTGCCCCTCCCACATTCAGGCGAGCTGCGGCGTTGACTGGCTACCTTCCCTAGAAGAACAGCCCGGAAAAGGCCACGATCAATACGGCGATGAGGACCACGAAGAGACCCCACCAGAGGGTGACGCTCTCGTACCAGCGGTCGCCGAGGCCCTGGAAGATATTCAGTTTGCGCCAGTTGAGGGTCAGCTGGTCCGTTACCTGGTCGGGGTGGGGAGGCGCGGTGAGCAGGCTGACCACCACGCAGACGATGACGCAGAAGGACCAGTTCACAATGGCTTGGTTGGCGTACGGTTTGAGCCATGCCAGGGCGTCGGGTGCGTGGGGGATGTAGATTTTCATGGCGATGCCGAAGGCGAACCCCGCGAAAACGGCGATGGTCGCGCCCTTGGCGTTGATCCGTTTGAACAGGATGCCAAGCAGGAAGACGGCGGCAAAGGGCGGCGCGAAGAAGGCGTAGAGGCTCTGGATGTAGACGAACAGGCCCGAGCCCATCATCCCGATAAAGCGGCCC
>JABGQJ010001371.1 GCA_018648945.1 Victivallales bacterium | reverse complement strand
CCAGTACCCGAGCCACTGTTGCCGGATTTCGGGCGTGAGCTTTCCCGCGTGGCGTTGCCAGAGTTCCGGCGCGTTCGGCCGGTCGAAGGCCAGCGACGTGAACCAGTTCACCACCAGGTCGCCTTCGACGGTCTCGATGATGCCGGCATCGCGGTCGTCCAGCGGCGTGCAACAGATGCTCACTGGCTCCGACCAGGATTCGCCGTCATCGGCGCTGCGGACGAGTTGGACCTTCCCCCACGGGCAGACGTGGGCGTCACGGTCGCCGCTGAACACGGCGAGCAGCTCGCCGTCGGCACGACGGCAGATGGTGGGCCAGCCGATGTAACGACCGGGCTCCTTGCAGACGGGCTTGATCCAGTCGATGGTCGCGATGGTCTGGTCCGTGGGGGCTTCGTAACTCATTCTTCTCCTCCATGGGCTACTGAGCTCGGAGCGGGTGCCGTCAACTCGGAACTCCGCGAAATCGATCTTCCCCTGGCTGGTGTACAGCCCGGGGATGCCGGGGGGCAACGGAGTGGGGTCCTCAGCTGTCAGGAGGGTCTTGCCGTCCAGCCGGGCCGATACCGTGCCAGCAGTGACTTCCGCCTCCGCGGTATACCACGTCCCCGTGTCCATCTCGACATGGCGTCGCCGACCCAGCTCGATGCGACCGACGCCGAATTGGAGGCGCGAGAGAATCACCTGGTTGTTTTTCGTGTCGTAGTGGATGGTGTACCCGCTGAGCGAGTCCTGGCTGCGCAGGATCAGCCCCGCCGCCTTGACGCCCTTCCCGTCATCATGTGCCCGGAAACGAACGCCGACCGTGCAATCCCCGTAGGCCTGAGCCGGAAAATGCGCGTGGACGATGGGCTCGGGATCGCGTTGCGTCAGCCTCTTCTCGACGAAC
>JABGQJ010001370.1 GCA_018648945.1 Victivallales bacterium | reverse complement strand
AGGCGGGAGCTTGTCGCTCCGCCGCGAGGGACTCGCCTATTTCCCCCTACCGGCATGGACTCAGGGGCTTCCGTTCCGCCGCAGGTCAGCCAGCCGGGAGCGAGGGAGCATTGGCGATCTCAGATTGGTGATTGGTGATTTGGGGAGAGTCTGGGGTATTGGCGGCGGCGTGGGCTGGCCAGGAATCGCTGGAGGGGCGGCGGGCCCCCGCCGCGTGACGCGCTGCCCGATGGGAGGGCATGGACGGCATGGACTTGCCTGCGGCGCATGGACGCCATGGACGATGGACGGGAAGGTAAAGACGGCACGGATGGGGAAGACAGCCCCAGCCCGTGGGGCGGGGGCGTCCATCGTCCATTGCCGTCCATGTTGTCCATGCCGTCCATTCCCCCTGTCGCTGCCAGCGGGGATTGGCGGGCGCTACTTCCAGACCTTTTCGGGGGTGTAGGGATCGATGGCGCTGCTGACGGACTTTTCTCTGACCTCGTCTGCGGTGACTTCGCGGCCCAGCTTGCTGGACAGGAAGATGCCTTCGCTGATCAGCATGGTGTTGAGGGCGATCTCGGCGCAGGGAAGCAGGTCCACGCGGCCCTTGAGGGCGGCGACCCAGTGGCTTTGGGCGCTGTCGTAGGCGTCGGTGTCGGGGAAGCAAGCGTGCCAGCGGGTGTCGGAGGACTTGAGGTCGAAGGTGCTGCTCATGGGCATGTCGCAGAGGCTGGAGAAGAAGCTGAAGGGAGAGAGCTTGACGCCGCCCTTGGAGCCGCAGACCTTGGGGGATTCGCTGCCGTCGTTGTGTACGGCCCAGGATTCCTCGATGTCCATGGAGATGCCGCCGGCGAGGCGGACCCAGCCGAGGCCCATTTCCTCGACGCTGAAGTTGGAGAACTCGCGGC
>JABGQJ010000137.1 GCA_018648945.1 Victivallales bacterium | reverse complement strand
GGAAGGGGGGGGGAAGGGGAATAGTGGAATAGTGGAATGATGGAATAGTGGAATGGGGGGGGGGAGACGGGGGGCAGAATTCAGAATTCAGAAGACAGGATTCAGGATTCAGGAGACGGGGCAGAAGACAGGATTCGGAAGACTGAAGACAGGCTGCCTGATTCAACATCCCTCCCCATCATTCCATCATTCCATCATTCCACCATTCCATCCACTCCTCCCCTCTTCATCCCTCGACAAGCACTAGATCGCCGCCGCGCTCCTTGATGGGCGCGAAGACGGGCCGCTCGATGGGGCCATCGCTGGGGTTTCCGTTCGGGGAGTGGAGGGTGAGCATGAGATCGCCCGCGAAGGTCCGGAAGATCATGCCGTGCCCCCCATCCGCATCCCAGAGAGGCGTTTCGCTCTGTTGCCAAGGGCCGGTGATCCGACCGCTTTCGGACCGGGCGACGGTCATGGCATAGCCTTGCTTGGCCATGGAGGACCAGAGCATCAGCAGGTCGCCGCTCTGCGTCCGGTCCAGGAACGGCCCGTCGGTGACATAGCACGGGTAGGCGGCATCGGGCCGGATGTTGCGCACCCAGGATGCCGCCGAGGCATTGAAGAGGAAGACGGGCCTGCCCACGCGCTCGCGCAGGTCAGGCGAGAGTTGGCAAGCGCAGATGGCGCCATCGTGCACTTGGAGCCACTCGTGGCAGAAGATGATCCAGGGCGTGCCGTCCTCGACGTAGAGCGTGCCGTCCAGGCATTCCCAGTTGCGCGGGGTTACGGGCTCGGTGGAATGGGGCAGGTACGGGCCTTCGGGCCGCTCGGCACGGAGAATCTGCGTGCCCCGGAACGTTCCGGCCGCCTTGAAGGTGGCGAACAGGTAGTAGGACCCCTCGTAGGGATGCATCTCCGGAGCCCAGAAGTTGCGGTCTGCCCAGAAGCCCTCGGGCGGGCGAAACGCCTCGATTGGGCCTTCCCAGTCTTCGAGATCCCTGCTTCGATAGCAGTCGAAGCCGATGCCGGGGGGATTCCAGCAATCGGGGTCGGTCGTGCCAAAGAGATAGTAGTAGCCTTCCTCGGGCACGGGCACGACGAAGGGATCGCGAATGTGGATATCTCCGGTGCGGGGCATGGCGTTCTCCTGGTGTGGGCGGGGACGCTACGTCTGCCACCATAGCAAATGGACCGTCGTCGGCAAGGGGACTGGCCGCCTGGCCCCCGGTTTTCTCCGCTGCCAGTCACTTCTCCGAGGCAAGGGGCATCACGTAACGGAAGCCAACGTCGGTGGGGATGGCGGTGTTGCTGTCGGCATAGGCGCAGGCCGCGTAGCGCACGCTGGTCGCCAGGCTCCCTCCCTTGATCTGGTGCCGTCGGGGACTCGCCGGGAACGGGGTGGCCGTCCATTCCCGCACGTTGCCCCCCATGTCCATGACGCCGTAGATGGAGCGATCGATGGCGTAGCTGCCCGGCTTGGCGTAGATCCGGTTGTGGCTGCCGGTCCCCGTCTCCTCAAGATGGGCGAAGGGCCACTTGAAGTCGTCTCCCCAGGGATAGCGGCGCCCGTCCACCCCGCGCGCCGCCTTCTCCCATTCATCGGCAGTCGGCAGGCGGACCTCGCGCCCCTTCGCCTTGCTCAACCACCGGCAATACGTATCGGCGGCCTGTTTGCTGATCCCGACCACCGGCATGTCGGGAGTGAGCGGCCCCGTGAGATCCCCTGCCGAATCCCAGGCCGGCATCTTGCAGTAGGCCCCCTCATCGAGCTGAACATAGGGGGTCAGGCTAAGGCGACGGTCGGCGTCTGGCTCCTGGCGCCAGAACTCGATGTACTCGGCGAAGGTCACTTCGTATCTCTTGATGAAGAAGCCGGGAACATGCACTTCCCTGGATCGGTACAGAGGCGAGTCCGTGCCACCAATGATCGCTTCGCCTGCTGGGACATAGATCATGCCTGCAGGGGTTCCGGCGGGAACATGGATGTTGACCAGGCGTTCCTTGTGGTTGCCGATGGAGAGGGGCACGAGCACATCCTCTCGCTCGGGCACAGTCACGATCAGCAGATAGCTGCCGCGTTGCAGGGACTTGAGGACCAGCGAGGAGGGCCCGCTCAGTTCGGGGCGACTCAGGTCGGGCACGAGGCGGTCCTGCTCAAGGCGGTAAAACCGTACGTGGGCACTCGGCTCGTCCACCGCCAGCCGCAGGGCCCCATAGCCCTCCAGACGTCGGCGGAGCTGGTCGCGCCAGTGGTGGAAGGGGAGCTCAAGCCCGCCGGGCGTACGCCGGACCCAGGTATCCATCATGCCGAAGAGACGCCTCGTTTCCGGGAAGTCCTCCGCGAGCATCGCGCAATCGATCTGCCGGCGGTACGTGTCCACGAGATCCCGGCAGAGGGGAATGAGACGGCGATCGCTGGTGGTCGTCCGGACCTTGGGGCGACCGGGAAGGCGGATCGAGCCAAGGAAGTCCAGGATCGGCGCCGCGGACATGGGGACTGCCTGCGCGTAGAGCAACCGGGCAATGTCGTAGTTGCTCTGGCTCTGCTTCCCGAACTCCTGGAGTCTCTCGGTCAAGGCCACCTCCTGCGGGCTCAGAGCCTTCAGTCGCCGTTTCGACCGAATCTCGTTGAGCTGGCTCTGCGTGGCAATCGCCTGGGCGGCGAAACCGTCGCCGTTGGCCTTGTACTCCTTCGCCGTGGTCATCAGGTCCTGGTAGCGCTGGTGACGGAACACACTGACGGTCACCATCATGACAAGCCCGAACGCCATGGCCGCGGAAATCGAGACGCTGATCACCGGATGCCGCCGACAGAACTTCCAGAAGCGCACGAGCATCGGTTCGCGGTATACGCTCACGGGCAGACCGCGCTGGTGCAGTTCCAGGTCGTCGATCAACTCTTGGACGTTCTGGTAGCGCTCGTCCCGATCCTTGGCCAACGCCTTCATGCAGACCGCGCTCAGTTCTCGAGAGACCCGGTGGTAGCCCACTCGGATGCGGTGGGGAGGAACTGGGGCCTTCTCCTTCACCAGTTTGAGAATCGCCTTCACGTTGTCGCCCATGATGTAGTGGCGTCGAGTCAGGATGCGATAGAGGATGGCGCCGAGGCTGTACAGATCGCTCCGCTGATCCACGCGTTCGACCTGGCCGCAGGCCTGTTCCGGCGACATGTAGAGGGGCGTACCGGCAATCTGGCCCTCCAGCGTTGCTTCGGGACTGTCCTCGAGGGAATGGATGAAGTGAGGGTCGTCGGCCCGGTCCGCTCCGCCCATGACCTTGACCAGGCCCCAATCCATGGTCTGCACCTCGCCGAACGCCCCAATCATGACGTTCTCGGGCTTCAGATCACGGTGGAGGACCTCGCGGCTGTGGGCGAAGGCAATGGCCTGGCAGATGTGGATGAACACATCCATCAGCCGACTTGCCGGGTAGTCGTGCAGGTATTCCGGATCGCCATCCTCCAGACGCTGCAGCACCCATTCCAGGGACTCGCCATGCACCTGTTTCATGGTGAAATAAACGGTCCCGTCCGGGCGCTCGCCCAGTTCGTGCACGGGCACGATGTTGGGATGCTCCAGTTGCGACATAACCCGCGCTTCCCGGACGAAGCGCACGCGCAGGTTCTCCACCGCTCCGTACTTGCGGCGGAGCGTCTTCACCGCCACACGGCGACCAAGATTGGGGTCCAGGCAACTGGTGACAACCCCGATGCCGCCAGTCCCGATCGTCTCGGGATCCTGGTAGCGTTCCGGGATATTGCGGAAATCCTGGGTCGTGCCCCCCCCCACAGCTCCCCTGCCCTCGCTGATTTCGTCGCCGGAACCAGCGGCACCAGTGCTCCCGTCGACGGCCGTTGCGTCAAGACCCATGGGCAGCGTCCCGCTGCCGGTCTGATCATCTGAATGGTCGGTGGGGGAGGTCATGTGTTCGGGGTCAGTTTGCCCAGTGTCTCTTCTCTTCGGGCGGCGCCGTGGCATTGTATTGGTAAAGCGGAACCCTAACGTACACCCATGGTACGACACGCGGCAAACCGCGATAGTTTGCCTGGCGTACCGAACTTTCTGGAGGAACCGTCAGATGAAGCCGCGCAGAGCCCATACGTTGACCGTCCTTGCGGTGCTCTCCCTCCTCCGGGTGGCGGGTGCCGGAACCCTCGAACAGGCAAAGGCCATTCTGATCCCGGAGTTCGAGGCGAAGGGGGAACCCTTCACCAGCGTCTTCTTCGAGATCAACGCGGCCGCGCGCCGCCACGACCCAGCGAAGCAGGGCGTGAACATCTACCTAGCGGGTGACCTCCCGGCGGATGTGAAGCAGCGTCCCATCACCATGCACGCCAAGAAGGTCTCGGTGGAGCAGCTAGTCCGGCAGCTCTGTCAGGCAGCGGAAGTGCAGTGCCGCTTCGGCGACGAGGCGGTGCTCATCGGGCCTGCCTCGTTCTTCGCTCTGTTCGAGGACGAAGCCGTTGAGGAGAAGGCGACAGCAACCCGGCTCAAAGCCAAGCAGATCGTCTTCCCGGAGTTCAAGGTGGAGGAAAAGACCATGCTCGCCGTGCTCGCCAAGATTCGGCGGGAAGCCCGCGAACTCGATCCGGAGAAGAAGGGCCTCAAGATTGTGTTGCGGCTCTCAGGCGCAAGCAAGGCGGCGGCGAGAGAAGCCATTCTTGACATGGAGCTGAGGCAGGTGCGGCTAGACACCCTCCTCGAGTACTGCTGCCGCCCCTTCGGCCTGGACTGCGAGTTCGGCGAGGAGATGATCGTCATCAGTGGGGAGTTCGAGGGGATCGATGTCTCTGCCAGGCCGGCAGCGAGGACGCGGACCTCAGGGAAAGCGGGTGTGCCGGCCTCCTCGGCAGGAACACGCGAACGGGCCAGGGCCATCGTCGTCCCGACTTTCAAGCTGGAGGAGGCCACACCTGCCGAGGCCATCAAGGAGATCAGAAGGCTCGCGCTTAAGCACGACCCCACCAGGCAGGGCCTTGGCTTTGCGTTCCAGTTCACGCCCGCCGGCAAGGCGCGGCTGACCCGGCCCAGCGTCGATCTGCACCTCAGGAACATCACGCTTGACCAGGTCATCAAATACGTCTGTCTGGCTTCCGGCCTGCACCACCGCTTCGACGCAAATGCCGTGGTCATCTCCGACCGGCCCTTCCCCGCTGCCAAGATGCAGACCCGCGCCTTCCACATGTCGCCCGATGCGGCCGTCCCTCGGCATACGCGCCCGAAGCCGAAGAAGATCGACTGGCAGAACTAGCCTGATCCATCCATGCACATCGTCACGAAAGCCGTGAGCGCACTCCGTCCCATTGCTCTGCAGCCGAACCGTGCGGAAGGTCGCTGCTCCATGCTCGCCTCCTGTGCTCAACTGGCCCTCCTGCTCCTGGCTCTCTGCTGGCTGCCTCCGCGCTGGGCGGCTCTCGCCATCGTGGTTCCGGTCGGACGCCGAGGTCGGGAAGAGGATACGCCCTACGGCAGAATCCTGGGGGAGTGGCTGAGCGGCATGGGAACCGTCGACGATCTGGAAGAAGCCCTGATGGAAATCCCGATCGAGCAGGAAGAGGATCTGCCCGCCGTCGCCGATTTCCTCGCCCGCTGCCGCGACCCGAAGACACCGGTCCGGGCTCTGCGCCGCCTGCACCGGGGACTGCCGCGTGTGGTGGACTCGTGCCTTGCCGTACGCGAGCCGGGGCTGTGTCGCAACGTGTACGAACACGTTCTGCCCGAAGCCGTGCTGCTCTTCGAAGACTCGCTGGGGCGCCGCAGCCGGTTGAGCCAGCAGACGGCTCTCGTCCTGTTGGAGCTCTTGCTTGCCTTCGACGAACCCGAGGCGGCGAAGCGCGTGATCCGAGCCGTCCGTCGCCCGCTTCTGCCGGAGCATCTGGATTGGAGCCACGTGTTCTCCCAGTTGGATGGGGAGCATCCCTTCTGGCCGGAGATCCGCGATGCTCTCACCAACCCACTACCCCCCGGTTTCATCGCGGTGGCGTTTCTGGATGCCATGAACGACCTGGCCATGGACGGGGATCTGGACTCGCACCCCTTCACCAGCGAGGAGGGGTGCGAAAGGCTGCAGGGGTGGCTCACCAGCCGTCGCCCCGAAGACACCTCCCGAGCGCACAGCGCGACCACCGCATTGCCTTTCCTGGGACGCCAGCAGCGCGAAGCCCTGCTCCCCCTGGCCCGCCGCCACCCCGACGAGGCGGTGCAGATGGAAGCCAGCTGGGCGGCGGCAGTGACTGGGGATGAGACGGGAGTGGCCGACCTCTCCCGTTGGGCGACGGACGCGCTCTGGTCGCGCCAGGCCTGTCTCTACCTGCGGGAACTGCGGCGGGAGGAGTCCATTCCGGCCAAGGCTCAGGAGCCGGATTTCGAGGCAATCGCCGCCCTCACCGCATGGCTCGCCCACGACGACCAATTTGGCATCCCCCCCGACCGGATCTCGGTGTTCGACCGACGCGAGCTGTTCTGGCCGCCAAGTGGGGGACGCCGTCTCGTTCATCTTCTCCGGTATGCCGTGCACGTGGGAGACGAGGAGTTCGCGGGGATCGGCTTCGTCGGGGACCTGAGCTTCGCGCTCATGGAACACGCCACCGAGCGCATGTCCGTCGAGGACCTCTACGGACTCTACTGCGCCTGGGAACTCATCTACAACGGCCACCCGGAAGCACCCGCCGGGATCACCGCCCTGACAGGTCGGGCCATCCTCGCCCGCCACAATCCAGATTTCCCCGCCAGAGATTGACCGAGTATAGTAGGTGCTCTCCGGGCGGGGGTAGGCTCCGAACAACCCGGCTTGGGCGGTTTGCGTCGTCGTGTCGTGTCGGCTGAATGGAGTCGTCCGTGGTGACTGATCGGGACCGAATCCGCGCCTTGCCCTGGTGCTTGGCACACGGGGCGCTGAATAGTTTCTTCGCGATCTGGACCTTTGGCAGCTCACTCTTCATCCTGTTCCTGGGCGAATTGGGCCTGCCGAAGGGGCAGATTGGCGGCTTGCTGTCGCTGTTCCCGTTCTGCGGCCTGCTGGCCCTGGGGTTCGCGCCGATGGCGGCGCGGCTAGGGCGCAAGCGGGTCTTCCTGTTGGGCTACGCCATCCGCAAACCGGTGATGGCCATGTTGCTGCTGTTGCCATGGGTCGTGTCCGGAGCGGGACGCACGGTGGGGGTGGTGTTCCTTTCGGTCATCATCGCGGCCTTCGCGGTTCTTCGGGCGCTGGCAGAGACGGCCTACTTCCCCTGGTCGCAGGAGTTCATCCCCAACCGCGTCCGCGGGAGCTTCGCGGCCTGGTTCACCGTAGTTAGCCTGTTGGCATCCGCCCTGGCCCTGACGATTGCGGGACAGGTGATCAGCCGGGGCAGCGGCTTGGGACGCTACATGCTGCTGATCGGCATTGGTTGCGTCATCGGCCTCGGTGGAGTCGCGGTCATGGCCAAGATTCCGGGGGGCGAACCAATCCGCAGTGGCGGGGATCTCGCCGCCCATTTCCGGGAGATGCGCGAAGCGCTGGCCGACCGGAACTTCACCGCCTACCTCGGCGGCCTGGCGGGGCTGACCATCGGGGCTGCCCTGATGGTCGCGTTTCTGCCACTCTACCTCAGAGAGGAGTGCGGCCTGGCCGCCGCGACCGTGGTGCGGCTGGACCTGATGCTGATGGTCGGTGGCGGGGTGGCGAGCCTGGGGTGGGGGTGGCTGTCCGACCGGGTGGGGAGCCGCCCGGTGCTGATGCCGTCGATGGCAATGCTCGTGTTGTTGCCGGTGGGTTGGTCGCTGTTACCCCGCCACTCGCCACATCTGGTGGCAGGATGCGCGGCGCTCTATTTCCTTTACGGGGTCGGGAGCAATGGGGCGATCATCGGGGCCGGACGCCTGCTGTTCAACGGGGTGGTCCCCCCCGGCCAGAACACGGCCTACACGGCGGTCTACTATGCCTGGCTCGGGCTGACGGGTGGGGCGGCACCGCTCCTGGCCGGCGGAATCCTGACTCTGACGTCCGGGTGGCGACCGCAGGTGGCCGGGATCGAGTTCACTGGCTATACCGTGCTGTTCGCCCTGTCCCTGCTCTTTCTGGTCACGGGCTGGCACCTGTACGGTCGGGTCCGCGCCGACGACCGCTACAGCACCCGGATGGTCCTCCGCAGCTTCATGAACCGCATCACCCAACGGTGACGGGGGACGAATGCAACCGGGCGGCGGCGGCAATCGCGCGTGGAGAGGCTAGGTTTCACCCGTTCGCCTTGCCCGTACCACAAGAAGGACACGACGATGGCCATTGCCTTCACGCCTCAAGACTGGCAGCGCATCAACGACACCTACACCGCCTGGTGGAACGGGACCTTGGGCCGTCCCCTGATCAATGTCTCCATGGGAGGGCACGAGCGCGACCGGCCCGAACCGGAGTTACCGGACGTCGGCCGTACGGCCCTGTACGACGACGGTGTGCCCGCCGAGGCCATCGTGGACCGGATCGACTGGAATCTCGCCGGCAGCCGCTTCCCCGGCGACAGCTTCCCCCGTTGGGACGTGGACTATGGCCCTGGCGTGGCGGCGGTCTTCATGGGTGCCCGTGCCGAGAAGGGCGCGAACACCGTCTGGTTTCACCCCCCCGAGGAGCGTGAACTGGCCGACACGAATCTGCAGTTCTCCACCGACTACCCGTGGTTCCACCGGATCGCCGACCTGTACCGGGCCGGAATCGAGCGCTGGCAAGGCAATGTCCAGATGGGCATGACCGACCTCGGCGGCGGTCTGGATCTGGTCGCCACCTTCCGGCCGGGCGAGCAACTGCTCTTTGACCTCTATGACTGTCCCGACGAGGTGAAACGGGTCACCTGGGAGGCCCACGAGGCCTGGTTCGAGGCCTACGGCGCCTTCAACGAGATCCTCCAACCGGTCAACCCCGGCTATACCTGCTGGACACCCATTTTCTCGGCCGAAACCTACTACATGCTCCAGTGCGACTTCTGCTACATGATCGGCCCGGAGATGTTCCGCGAGTTCGTGCAGCCCGAGCTGGCGGCCAGCTGCCGACGACTGACCAATCCCTTCTACCACCTTGACGGCCCCGGCGAGTTGCCGCATCTTGACTACCTGCTGGAGATTCCCGAGCTCAAGGGCGTGCAGTGGGTGCCCGGCGTGGGTGCCCCGCCGATCACCGAGTGGCCGGATGTCTACCGGCGCATCCGCGCGGCCGGCAAGAAGGTGCAGATCTTCATCGAGGCAAGCGTCGGCTTGCGGACTCTGGACATCATCGTCGATCAACTCGGTTCGGCGGAGGGCATCGTCGTGATCGGCGGTGTCGGGCGGGACCGCGAGGACGAGCTGCAGGAACTCATTGAGCGCTATGCGTAAGGTTGATCCCCGCACATGAAGACCTCTCTACTCGCGTCCTTTGCTCTGTCTCTCGCCACCCTCATGGGAGCACCTGCCGTGACCCCTTGGCAAGACCTCCACCGCGTGCCGATTCCCGAGCAATTGCCCCCCCATCCCCGCGTGTTCTGCACGCCTGCCGATTTGACGCGGGTGAAGGCCGACCATGCGAAGGCGGACCCGTACACAGTAGCCTGCTGGGAACGCATCGTGAGTTCTGCCGAAGCGGCGCTTGAGAACGAGACCCCGGTGATCAAGGATCGCCCGTCCCGGACTTCGCTCAGTCAGGCGGCCCTTCTTGGGCAGGCCTATGCCCTGACTGGCGACGCCAGGTTCGGGGCCAAGGCACGCGAGTTGCTCCTCGCCATTTCCCGGGCGGTCATGCCGCTCAAGCGGACCCGGAGCGCCGGTCTCATGACAGACCGCACCTTGGAGGAAGGCCCACCAGCGGTGAACTTCGCCATGGCCTACGACCTGGCCGCCAATCATCCGGCGTTCACACCGGCGGATCACAAGCTGGTCTGTGCGGCGCTGCGGCGGGTCGGGTGGGAAGCAGGGCATTGGTGCGGTCACCGCGACTCCAGCAACTGGCGCAGTTGGGCGCTGTGCATCGAGGCCGCCTGCGGCTTTGCCAGTGGCGATCCGCAACTCATCGAGGAAGCGGTCAACGGCGCCTGGGATCCCCAACGCGAGTGCTACCTCTACGGCGTCGTGCAGCAACTCACCCACTCGGTGTTCAGCGACGGCATTCACTGGGAACGCTGCATGGGCTACACCTACTACACGGGTTCGGCGCTGATGTATGCCATCGAGGCCGCCAAGAACTCCGGCATCGATCTCTGGCACGCCGAGTTGCCGGGCATTCTCGGCCCTTTCGTGGGCGGGACACGCCACGAGGAATACGGCCCAGCAGGCAACCGTTCGTTCAAGGCGTTCCTGGATGCCCCCTTCTACTACGCCTTCCCCGGCGGGGGCTTTGCCCGGGTGGGGGACTCCGGTACCCGCAGCATTCAGTACCACCCCATGTACGAGATGGCATGGCAGGAGTACCGCGATCCCAAGTACGCGTGGCTGATCAACCGCGAACGCCAGGGGAATGGCAGGGATGCCCCAGGCTTCTGGCAAGTTTGGCGACCCAAGGGCGAGCCGGAATGGGAGCTGGCGGAGAGAGGCGAGCCCAAGGGCAGCATCGTTCTCCGGTTGGTCGCCAAGGCGACGGACCGCGTGGCACTGGTGCAGGATGTGCCCTGTCCCGGCAATCGGCCGTTGGTCGTCACCGGTCGGGTCAAGGCCATCGCCATGGCTGGCGGCAAGGCCCATATCCGCTGCAACCTGGGCAAGAAGGCCTACTTCACCCAGACTGTGGAGAAAACAGGCGATTGGCAGGAGGTCCGCGTCGAGATTCCGGCTGGGGACGATGCCAACACCCGCCGCGTGCGGCTGCATGTGTTTCTGGAAGGTGGCGAAGGCGAAGTGCTGTGGGATGACATTCAGGCCCGGGTGGCTGGCAAAGGCGCGAACTTGGTCCGCAATGGCGAGTTCGCCATCGGTCGCGTTGATGGCCGCCGCATGGACTTCTGGAGCCTCATCAACGGCGTGCCCGACGTGCCCGAGGGCGAGTGGGATCTGAGCAAGGACGCCACCATCGGCCTCACTGGCAAGAACACCAACGGCAGCACCATCTTCCCCATCGGTGGCTTCGCCGTCCTGCGCAGCAAGCCCAACGACCCCGACGCCTTGGCCGTGAACCTCTCCTTTGGGCCCTACGGCAGCGGTCACGACCATCCCGACCGCCTCACCATCACGGTCCAGGCGCTCGGCAAGACCATCTGCCCGGATGCGGGCAGCTGGGGTTACTCCAACCCCATGCAGCGCAGCTGGTGCAACCAGAGCGTCGCCCACAACACCATGAGCATCGACGAGATCGCCCAGGAGCCCCAGCGGATGTCCAAGAGCATCTGGGCGGGCGAGCGCGGCGACCAGCGCGTTTTCGGCACGCTCCAGCTCTTCCACTCCGGCCCGCAACTGAAGGCCGTTCGCGCGACCTGCGACACGGCATACCCCGGCACCCGTCTCGACCGCACGGTCTGCCTGGTCGGCCCCTACATGCTGGACGTCTACCGAGCCACCTCGGACAAGGAACAGACGCTGGATCTGCCGCTGCATGGCCGGGGGAAGGTCACGACCGAGGATGCAACCATCGCGCTCGAGGAGAACCCCTTCACCGGCTTGGGCTATGCCCATTTCGAAGACATCCGGAAAGTGAAGCCGACCGGGCTTCTCCGCGCCACCTTCACCGAAGAGGACCGCAGGCTGGAGATCCTCCAGGTCGCTCCCGAAGGCAGCGAGGCCTATCTGGTCCGTGATCCTGCGAAAGGCAACGACAAGACGTCTTGCCTGCTGGCTCGCGTCCGCGGCACCTCCGCCACCTTCGTTACGGTCCTTGCTCCGACCCGTGGCGAACGCACGGTCGGCGATGTGGCCACGCGCCACAGCAACGGCGAGCTATGGGTGGAGATCGCCCACGCCAAGGGAACAGACCGACTGATTCTCCCCGACAGGCTTGATGGCAGCATCCGCCTGGAACGCCTGAGCCCCGGCGGCAGAATCGTCGCCCGCGAGGCCGCCAAGGCCTGGAAGCAGCAATAGGAAACACGACCATGGTGACCCAACGCCCCAATATCCTCGTGGCCATCTCCGATGACCAGGGCTGGCCCCATGCCGGCGCCTATGGCTGTCGCTTCGTGAACACCCCCGCCTTCGACCGGGTGGCCGCCGAGGGCGTGCTCTTCGAGAACGCCTTCTGCCCCGCCCCCCAGTGTTCGCCTTCCCGCGCCGGCCTGCTCACCGGTCTGAACATGTGGCAGTTGGAGGAAGGCGCCGTGCTCTGGAGCCTGCTCCCGGCCAAATACGACTGCTATCCCGATCTGCTGGCGGAGGCAGGCTACTTCGTCGGCCTGACTGGCAAGGGCTGGGGACCGGGGAGCGTGCCGGGAAGTGGCCGCCCGCACAATCCGGCCGGACCGTCCTACGACGCCCGCAAATGCCAGCCGCTGACCACCAAGATGAGCCGCAACGACTACGCGGCCAACTTCGCCGACTTCCTCGCCGCCCGCCCGGCAGGCGCGCCCTTCTGCTTCTGGTACGGTGCCAAGGAACCCCATCGCGCCTACGAGACAGGCAGTGGGCTCCGCGCGGGCAAGCGTCTGGAGGATGTGGATGTGCCCGCCTATCTGCCCGACTGCGAGGACGTCCGTTCCGACCTGCTCGACTACGGCCTGGAGATCGACCGTTTCGACCAGGATCTCGGGAAGATGATGGCGCTGCTGGAGGAGCGTGACGAGCTGAGCAACACGATCATCGTCGTCACCGGCGACAACGGTTGCCCCTTCCCCCGCGCCAAGGCCAATCTCTACGAGAACGGCTTGCATGTGCCCCTCGCCATCCGTTGGGGAACGCGTGCCGCCGGAGGGCGTCGGGTCACCGACTTCGTCAGCTTCATCGATCTGGCCCCCACCTTCCTGGATGCCGCCGGGGTCACCCAGCGCCGGCCGATGACTGGGCGCAGCCTCGTGCCGGTGCTCTGCTGCAAGGGCGAGGGTCGCGTGGATCCCACCCGCGACGTGCTCTTCACCGGCAAGGAACGCCACGCCTACTGCCGGCCCGACAACCGTGGCTACCCCAGCCGCTCCGTGAAGACCGACGACTTCCTCTATATCCGCAACTACGAGCCCGATGCCTGGCCCGCTGGCAATCCGGAAGGCTACGGCGATGTGGACCCTGGGCCCAGCAAGACCTACCTGCTGGAGCATCGCGACGAGGAGGGCGTGCGCGAGCTCGCGGAAGCCGCCTTCGCCAAACGCCCCGCCGAAGAGCTCTATGCCGCTGCCGATGGCGACGCCAATCTGGGCAACCTGGCGGACGATCCGCAATACGCGGAGGCGAAGCAGCAGCTCAGCGAGCTCCTCGAACGTACCCTCACCGAGCAGGGCGATCCCCGCATGTCCGACCGAGGCTGGGTCTACGACCACTACCCCTACTACGGTCGCATGGGCGGCGACGGCGAATGGGGTGGCCCCATCTTCCCCGGCTTCCGCGAGAAAGGAGAGTACAACATGTCTCTCCGCCCGGATTCGGCCTCCTCGTAATTCGCGAGCACAGGCACTCCCCGATCGCGGGACCACCAGTCCCTACTTCATCAGCAGCAAGCTGAGAGCCATGACAGCCATGCCAGCCACCAGTCCAAGGAGGCTATCGTGTCCCTTGCCGTAGGCGCGGCTGGTGGGCAGGAGCTCGTCTAGGCTGATGTAGACCATGATCCCCGCCACGCCCGCAAACAGGACCCCCATCAGCGCGGCTGGCACGGCATCGGCGCCGGCCCCGACGAAGAAGCGCAGGATCAAGTAGGCAATGCCCGCCCCGATGGGTTCGGCAAGACCGCTGAGGACCGAGTAGATGAAGGCCTTCTTGCGGTCGCCGGTGGCATAGAAGATCGGTACCGAGACACTGATCCCCTCGGGGATGTTATGCAGGGCGATGGCCACGGCGATCGCCACGCCCAGGCTGGGGTCCTCCATGGCGGCCAGGAAGGTCGCCAGCCCCTCGGGGAAGTTGTGGATGCCGATGGCCAATGCGGTGAACAGCCCCATGCGCATGAGCTTGCTGTGGCCGTGCGCGTGATCGTGGGCGCCCAG
>JABGQJ010001369.1 GCA_018648945.1 Victivallales bacterium | reverse complement strand
GGCTTGACCCGTGAGAGCGGCCCCGCCGCCACCGGGAGCAAGGTGTTCAACTCCGTCATGAGTGGGGAGATGGTGGAAGTGTTCGAACGCGAGCTTGAGCTCCAGTTCCTGGAGGGCCTGCAGGACAAAGCGACCAACCAAGCCAAGGCCTTCCAGATGATGTTCTCTCAGGAGACGGCAGAGCTTGCGGAGATGGACAAGGAACGTGGCCCCATCGGGACATGGTTCAGGCGACTCTTCAAGGTGGGGCTCTACGACACGGTGGAAACCGGGGTCGATCTGTACCGGGGGGAGGACAGTGTCGCCGAAGCCCGGGCGGATGAAGTGAGTACAGTCGGCGACGAGATGGCCAAGACCCACATCGCCATCGGCGTGATCAAGGGACTCCGCAAGGCTGGGTTCCGCCTTGATGCCATGCACAAGATGACCCGCGAGCAGTTCCACGCGGCGGCAGAGAAAGCGTGGGAACGGAAGATGGCCCCGGCGAAGATCGACAAACTCCGAATCGTCATGATGTCCCACGGGTTCTCCAATCCGGATATGCAGGATCTCTTGAGCGGGCGGGACCTGACGGAAGAGGGAGTGCTCTCCGGCACCATGGTCCAGAAGATGGAGGACACGTCTGGCTGGGCAACGGCGCGGTACATAGGCAAAACGGCGGGCAACATCGCCAATGGCTGGATGCTCGCCACCAGCTTTGCCCCCTCGGCGCAGCTCGGCATCTTGGCGGGATCCTCGCGGAGTGTCACCGCAACCACGACCCTTGGCGAATTCTTCGCGGGCTGTAACGCAACCCAGCAGGCCCTGACTCGCATGTCGGGAAGCGCCATGGGACGCAAGGCCCTTGAGCACGTGGATGACTTCCTTGCCATCGGCAGGTCCGGCAAGGGCGGGGCCG
>JABGQJ010001368.1 GCA_018648945.1 Victivallales bacterium | reverse complement strand
CGAAGCAGTGCTTCCCGTTCGGAACCGGGGGCGTGCAGCGCAGGAACTCGACCGCGCGCCCGTTCACGTAGAGGAACGGGGCCCGCGTCAGCCCCGCTTCGCTGCTCTTGATGGAGCCGGTCTCCACCAGGACGCGCAGGTAATAGCGCCCAGCCTCGATGTCGGGCAGCATCCACCCCACCTCTTGCTTCGAGGAGGGAATGATCCATGGCCCGTGGCGGGCGATGTCGGTGGTGCCCGCGAGTACCTGGCACGCTTCCACGGGCAGCACGTATGTGCCTACCAAGCGGGGTAGCGGGAGAGGCACGGGTTTGGTGGCGGGTGTCCGGGCCACAGCCGCAGCAACCGCGGCAGACTCTGGCTTCGGGGTAGCGGCGACTGGCTCGCCAACAGCCCCCTTCTCCCGCACCGTTACCAGGAAATCGACCTTCTTCTCAATGCCCTGGTTGGTGGCTTTCAGGTGGTACCCGACCCGGACGGTAAACCGGTGCGTCCCAATCGGCACTGCCGCACAGGCTGGGAGAGGCCCGTCCACATGCCTGCCCTTCTCCTTGTCCCACAGGTTCATATGCCCCATTGTTCCTGCCGCACGCGCGCCCAAGTCGAGCCGGTAGACGCACGACCGTTGACGTTCGAAAGCGAACCAGTATGTCCTCAGCCGCTGGTACCAGGCCTTCTTCCCGCTCCAGTCCTGAGCCCCAGTGATGGCGCTACCGAAGTCGCGCTCGGAGTTGTACAGGATCGAGGTCGTGATCCCGGCTTTCACGGGCCGGTTCTCGCCCTCGATCTGCCACGACGGGCGCACCAACACCACGGCGCTCGGCCCCACAATCGGGAAATCCCGGGAGTAGCTCGCACCGTTGTCGGTGCTGAATTCGAGAGCCACGGAGATGGTGGGC
>JABGQJ010001367.1 GCA_018648945.1 Victivallales bacterium | reverse complement strand
CGGGCGGCCCCGGGTGCACCCCACTGTTTCGGTCGTCCGTCGGATACGCCGCATGAGCTCAGTCATCTGGGCCCGTTCCACGTCGCTGGCCTGGCCGCCCCGGGCAGTGCTGGGGAAGTAGCACATGTGTCGGAAGAAGTCGAGCTCGACACCGTCGACATCGTAGTTCCGGCATACCTCCTCGATGTAGCTGTGCGCCAAATCACGCACCTCGCGAACCGCATAGTTGACCGAGCTCCACCGACCATTTCGCGTCCGCTTGACAGGGTCGCCTACGAGCCATTCCGGATGCTCAACTTTGAGTGGAGGGTAGAGTAGGTAAGGCTTGCTAGGGCGATGGGCCACATCATGGGTGTCGTTCATGCGCATGGACCAGAACACCTCCATGCCGTTCCGGTGCCCGTAGTCGGTCACGAGCTGCAGGCAGTCCGCGCCCTGGTCGATGAGTTCCTGAGCCACATTGCGGGTGTTGGGCAGAATGCCGTAATCCGCCCCCGAACGGGTCAGGACAGTCCCAACCTGGGTGTTGTGGGTAAAGTGGCTGAAGCCGGAGCTTATGGAGCAATAGGCAAGTGCGGCGACCTGCGTGCCGGCCAAAGCGGTTGTCCGCCGGTCCAGGAAAGCAGCCCCGGTCAGCACTTGGTCTTTGGGGAAGTACAGACAGTCGCAGCCATCGTTGTTGGCGATGATGCCGCGCCGCCGGTGGGCTGCTTCATGCCGAAGCTCCCGCAAGCGCTCCAGCGAGAGAGGCGCGGGAGGATCCTGAGCCCGGCTAAGAGAGGAAGTGAGCAAAGAGAACACAGCGAACGCGGGCAGAAGGGAGGAAGCAGTCATTCAAGGTCCCCAGGACACGCGGATAGGGGACTCCGCGGTGGAAAAAGCACATCGCACTGCCGGGCGTCCGG
>JABGQJ010001366.1 GCA_018648945.1 Victivallales bacterium | reverse complement strand
CGGCAAGGGCGGGGCCGCCAGGATGTTGGCCCTCGAGATCGGCGGTTCCATGGCCGCATCCTACTGGGCGAAGGAGATTGGCGGTGAACCCGCCGCGATGGCTGCGGACATTTTCCTGATGGCAGGAGGCAGCACGCAGGTCTGGGGGGATGCGATGGGCAAGGCTGGACTGACCAGAGAGCAAGTCCAGCGCGCGGCTCTGGCCTTGAGCCGGCGTGTCCAGGTGGCGGGGAGCAAGCTGGACGATGTCAGTGCTCTGGCACTGCGGACCCGCAAGGCCATCGAGGAGGCAGGCCGGGGAGGCGTGGACAGGGCGCTGTTGAAGAAGATCCAGGCTGAACTCGGGGACTTGGACGAGTATCTGCCAGGGCCCATGCAGCGGCTGCGCGGCGCATTGACGGACGCGACTGCGGGCAGGAACGCATCGGCTTTGGAGCATCTGAAGAGCACGAGCCGGCAGGTCAAAAACACGAGGGCGCGCCTCCAGGCGGCCCAGCAGAACGCGAACACTATGGGCCAAGCTGCCGAGGGGATGCCTCGCCTCACAGCCGACCATGGGTCGGGACCGGCACGAATGGGGGCCGAGGCGCGGGGTCCCCGCGACTTGCATACGCCCGGAACTGTAAGCCGAGGGGGCGATCCCCTCACTCGGCAGCAGCCTGGTGGGGCGGCGACATCTGTGGATGCCGGGGGTGGGACCCGCGCCCAACC
Source organism: Victivallales bacterium (assembly GCA_018648945.1). Next base: position 195 of record JABGQJ010001366.1, on the reverse strand, counting down.
TGACCTAGGAACGCCGGGAACGCGGAGACGAGGAGGCGAACCCACCACTCGGCAGCAGCCTGGTGGAGCAGCGACATCCGTTGACGCCGGGGGTGGAACCCGCACCCCACGGGATGCGGGCGCGCTGGGGACACGGAAGCGGGGAGGAGACCCCCGCACCCGGCAGCAATCCGGCGGGGCAGCGGCAGCTGGCGG
>JABGQJ010001365.1 GCA_018648945.1 Victivallales bacterium | reverse complement strand
TCGCCATCGATGTTGATCCAGGGCTGGTAGGTGTAGCCGAGGGAGAGGTCACCGAAGCCAAAGGTCTTGCCGATTTGGGCACCGGCTCCCCAACTGACGTAGGTGGCATCATCGATCCCTGGATCGTCGTCGAACCAGTTGTGCTCGACGCCACCGATGGCGAACACGGAGAAATCCACCATCTCGGAATCCTGCTGCAGCACGAAGTACTGGGGCACGACCTGCATGGCTAGGCTCTCACCCTCGATCTGCTCGTAGGCCCCATAGCCCTTCCAGATCTTGTAGGGCACGTTGACGCTCACCACCCAACGGTCCTGCACGAAGTGCGCGCTAAGGTCGGTCCGCCAGGTTCTCAAGGTACCTTCGGCCCCCAGCAACCGGACCGCTACATTGGACTCCTGCTCAAGATAGGATCCGCTGAGGCTGAGGAAGACGCTCGTGTCACCTGCATCACCCGCTTCGTAGAAGGATCCAAAAAACCGATCCATCCAGGCGGAGGAGGCCGCGGCGCTGGCCGCTGAGGCCAAGCCCGGGTTTATGATCGCCAGCAGCAGCAAGCGCCCCTCCTGGGCACTGTCCAAGGCCTTCAGGGAGCCATGCACCATCAGTGCTAGTTGGCCAAGGAGGGTATCGGGGCAGTACATGATCTGGTACTTGGGGTAGCGGGTCTGACCGTTGTTCTTAGCCTGGGCGATGCTTCCCACGCTGATGGCCGCCGCAAGAATGAGCGCTGTGAGCCGTTTCATCTGCAATCCACTCCTTGCTGCCTACTGGTGCTTGCCCACCGGACGCGCCTCCCACACATGGACGACCAGTGTGGGAGAGTTCCGGCGGAGGGAGAGTGGAGAACCCACTCACCACAGGAATGTGACCTGTCTGCTGTGGATTGCAAGACAATGGTGCCCAGAGTG
>JABGQJ010001364.1 GCA_018648945.1 Victivallales bacterium | reverse complement strand
ATTCAGGTACAGACCATTGGCATTGCGCCGCTCGGTCTGTCCCTCCAGGCGCTCAAGCTGAGTGAGCAGGAGTGCCGCCTGCATTTCGCTCAAGCGGTAGTTGCAGCCCAGAATGCGGTGCTCGTACCAGCCGCCACCACGGGCCCGCCCACAGTGGTGGATGGAGTGGCAGAGATCAGCCAGTTCCGGGTCGTTGGTGAGGATGATGCCACCCTCGCCGGACGTGAGATTCTTGCTGGCCTGGAACGAGAAGGACCCAATGTCGCCCACGGTCCCCAGTCCCTTGCCCTGGTAGCACGCACCATGGGCATGGGCTGCATCCTCGATCACCGCGATCCCATGCTGCTTGGCGATGGCGCAGATGCGTTCCATATCCGCCGCCTGGCCGCCCAGGTGGACCGGAATCACGGCACGCGTGCGCGGCGTGATGGCCCGCTCGAAGGCGTCGGCGTCGAGACAAGCGGTGTCCTCGGCAATGTCCGCGAAGATGGGGACCGCATTGGCCTCCACAACACTCATGGCCGTGGCCGAGAAGGTATAAGGGGGCACGACCACTTCGTCTCCCGCCTTGATCCCGGCGGCCAGCAACGCGATCCGCAGGGACACGCTGCCGTTGACCACCGCGATGCCGAACTCCGCGCCTTGGTAGGCGGCGAAGGTCTTCTCGAAGGTCTGCACGCGGTCGCCGACCAAGCGACCCCACTTGCCGCTGCGCACCACATCCGCGACCGCTTCCGCATCCCGCTCGTCCCAGATGGGCCATGCGGGCCAGGAGCCTGTTCGGGAACGAGAACCGCCATTGACTGCCAACTGCGCCATCGTGTGCGCCTCCTGTGATCGGGTTGGGGAACGGCAGACAATACCGCCTCAACCGGCAACGGACCACACGTGGTTGAGGACCTGCTCTCGATATGGCTCT
>JABGQJ010001363.1 GCA_018648945.1 Victivallales bacterium | reverse complement strand
CATTCCCAAAGAGAGACTGGTACGAGAGCACGTCCGACACCACCGGACCCAATGCGTGACGTCCAATCTCGGAGGGAATCCACTATGCTGACGTCTGAACTGATCAAGAAAGAAGCCAAAGCACAAGGGGCGGATGCCGTGGGGATCGGGTCTCTCGATCGCTACGAGGGAGCCCCCAGGCAGATGGATATCCGGCAGATGATGCCGGGCGCAAAGTCCATTGTTGCCATGGCCTTCCGACACTACCGCGGCCTGTTCCGCGGTATCGAGGAGGGTACGTTTTTCACCGCTTACTCAGCCATGGGGTATGCCGGCATCAATTACATCTATCAGCCCCTCGTGCTTTGGCACGTGGGGAAACTCCTCGAAGACCACGGGCACGACGCCTTGCCCGTGCCCAACAACTTCCCCTGGGGCAACTCCGACGGCTCCGGCCGAGACCCCGAGAAGACGGCGAAGTACAATCCGGCCCGAAGCAATCCCGTCTCCCCGGACAAACCTGCCCCGGACGTCTTCCCGCACATGCGAATTGCCGCATACGTTGCTGGCCTGGGCGAAATCGGCTACAGCAAGATGTTCCTGACCCCCCAGTTCGGACCGCGTCAACGCCTCGCCTTCATTCTGACAACCGCTGAACTCGAACCGGATCCGGTCATCAAACCGGGCACGCTCTGCGACAAGTGCATGGACTGTGTGAAGGCCTGCACATTCGGCGCGATCCCCAAGCACAAGACGGTCAAAGTGCATGTTGCCGGTGAGGATATCGAGTGGGCGGATATTGACATGAAGCGCTGCGGAACAGGCTTCTGCGGCGGCAACAGTCAACACAATCCCTTTGCCGTCACCGACCATGACAAGGCGGAGTTCGCAGAAGATGTGGGGCGGGCGCAACGCCACAAGCTGGAGCCTGTCTACATGTACTCCAG
>JABGQJ010001362.1 GCA_018648945.1 Victivallales bacterium | reverse complement strand
GCGATCTGCCGGGGGTCAATCTGCCCCAGCGCGATGCGCCCCTGCACGGCGATGCCGGGGGCATCTTCCAGCGCTTCGAGAACGATCATCCCGAGCAGGCCATCGCCTGCCGCGCGCCATACCTGGGTCACCTGCCAGGGCGAGGCCGGCGTCTCGGGGGTGGGGACGCCATTGATCCGACGGGGTTGCAGCCGGTAGCGCACGCCCACTGCTCCGGACACCTCCGGGCGCATGGCCAACCCCGCATGGTCCTCGATCTGCGAGAGCCAGAGCCCCTGCATACGCTTGTCTCGGCGCTGCAGGACGTTGATCTGCAGGCCACGAACCGCGGTCCAAACCGGGCGGCTGTGGGTGGGATGGGTAATCATGCCGCCGCAGAAGGTGTTGCGCAGGCCACGGCCGATGCAGACCCCGTAGTACCAGTTGCCGGCCCGGCCACGCACGCCCCGCATGTTGCCGTCAGCCGTCACGAATGGGTCGGGCAATGGGGCTCCCGACTCCGCTCCGGTCCAGTAGGGCATGGCGCAGACCGTGCCCCAACCACGGGCGATGGGCGTACTGCGCTCAAGCACTCGCCACAGCAGCCACTGGTTGCGCGGATCGCCGGTGGCCCCGGCAGCAACGATCAGGCCATTGCGGCTGACATACCCCCACGTCTGCTTCCACCACACATCGCTCCAGTATTCCGGCTGGCCCTCGGCAGACAGGACCAAGGGCCAGTAGGGAGCCGTGTCGCGGAGCAACTTCACAACCACCGGGTCTTTGGTGAGGGTGGCGTAACGCCCGAGCACAGTCAGGTTGAGCGAGTGATAGACCGGGGCCTCGTTGGTGATGCCGATGTACCGAATACCCCCGTCCGGGAGCAGGTTCGAGGCGATCTTGCGCGCCATGTCCGCCGCCAGTTCCTGGTCTGCCGGGCGGTCGTA
>JABGQJ010001361.1 GCA_018648945.1 Victivallales bacterium | reverse complement strand
CCGCCGTCGGCAGCTCCGGCATCGCCATTCTCTCTACCGATGGCAAGCTCCTCGCCCTCGGCCAGACCAAAGGCCGTGCCCTCTTCCTCGCCGCCCTCCCCAATCAAGTCGTCGCCGCCACCACCCAAGGCCTCATCCAGGCCTTCCCGGTGGCCCCGAAATAGACCCAACGTGGAAGCGGCGTCTCGCCGCTTGTCTTCCGCTCCCTGTGTCGGAAACGTCTGCCCTTCCGTTAACCGAGAGTGGAAGCGGCGTCTCGCCGCTTGTCTTTGCTCCCTGTGTCGGGAACGTCTGCCCTTCCATTAACCGAGAGTGGAAGCGGCGTCTCGCCGCTTGTCTTTGCTCCCTGTGTCGGGAACGTCTGCCCCTCCAATAACCGAGAGTGGAAGCGGCGTCTCGCCGCTTGGCCTTGCTCCCTGTGTCGGAAACGTCTGCCCTTCCATTAACCGAGAGTGGAAGCGGCGTCTCGCCGCTTGGCCTTCGGGGCCGCAACTCAAGCCAGAGAGGGAGAAATGCCTGCTTCCGCGTGTGCATGGGCACGTGCCATCTCCGCGCTTCCTTGCTGGCCGAGGTCAGACGTGATGAAAGACAAGCGGCGAGACGCCGCTTCCACTCTCGCTTCCGCGTGTGCATGGGCACGTGCCATCTCCGCGCTTCCTTGCTGGCCGAGGTCAGACGTGATGGAAGACAAGCGGCGAGACGCCGCTTCCACTCTCCGGAGGCCCTTCGCGTGTTTCGTAGTCGCTTTTCCTATGGCAGAGGCGTGAGCTCCACCTTGCGGAAGTGGATTTCGGCCCCCTCGGACTGGAGGCCGATCTGCCCGGCGACCACATCCATGCCAGACGCGACGTTCACCTGCTCGCCATTGACAATCAGGGAGAGGACCTCGCCCTCCATGGTGATCTCGTAGCGGTTCCATTCGCCTGGCTTCTTCTCGTTGGCCTTG
>JABGQJ010001360.1 GCA_018648945.1 Victivallales bacterium | reverse complement strand
CCGGTGAGGCCGTCGGCGGCGTTGTCCTGGCCGAGGGGGCAACGGCCAATGACCTTCAGGCCGGCCGTGTCGGCGGCGGGCTGCACCTCGTCGGTGTAGTCGATGGCCTGCATGATGCCGGCGTAGAGGATGGTGTCGTTGAGCAAGTTGAACTTGCCCGCAAGGAAGCGGGGGAACTTGATTTCCTTGGTGTCGATATCGACGGTTGCGGCGGCCATGGTGGGGGCTCCTTGGGGAGGGGGAGAATTCAGGATTCAGGAGACAGGATTCAGAAGATCGGGAAGGGATGCCGGCTGGAAGCCAGCGCTCCCGGCGAAGAGGGCTACTGGGTCTGGTGCTTCTTCCAGTCCTCCTGGACCTTCTCGGGGTCGAGGCCGGAGGCCTTGGCGACCGCGATGTCCTCGGCGGTGAGGGGGAGGGTGTCGGGGCTGGCGAGGTCTTCCTTGGGGATTTCGCCGGGGGCGACGACGACGGGGGCGGTCTTGAGGAAGGCGGTGAGGGCGGCGGCGTCCTGCTTGCCGATCCAGCCGTCAAGCATGGCCTGGGTGAGCTGGCCGGTGGCTTTGCCCTGCTCGATGACGGCGGCCTTGTCGCGATCCTTGTCGGAGAGCTCGAGGGCATCGACGCGGGTCTTGAGGGTGTCGGCCTGGTCGGCCTTGGCCTTGAGACCGAGAATGGCGGCCTGAGCCGTCTCGAGGGTGGCGTCGTCGCTGAGGGCGAGGGCGTCCTTGGTCGCGCCCAGGAAGGCGGTCTGGCCGTCCTGAGCGGCCCGGAGGGTGGGGATCTCCTGGGCGAGGGTGGTGATCTTGGCGGCGACGTCCTCGGGGACGGTGCCGTCGGCGCTCAGGGCGATGGAGTCCATGCCCAGGAGCGATGCGAGGGAGACGAGCAGCTTGTTCATACGGGGCTCCTTGTGTTTGCTGCTGTGGTTACGCGGCAGAATGCCG
>JABGQJ010000136.1 GCA_018648945.1 Victivallales bacterium | reverse complement strand
TTCTGCGACTGCAAGCCCTGCCGCGCTCTGGTGGCGCGCGAGGGCACGCCCGGTGCCCCGCTCTACGACTACCTGGCGGCGTTGGGGCCGCAGGTGGCAGAACGCTACCCGAAGGCCCGTATCAGCACGCTTGCATACCGCAAAGGGCAGAGCGAGCCGCCGCCGAGGACGATCAGGTTGCCGGACAACGTGGTCATCATCTTCGCGCCCATCGACGACAACTTTGCCGCGCCCATCGAAGACCCGAGCAACGCCGACACTCTCCGCAATCTCGAGAACTGGCCTCGGGCGACGTCGAACTTGTGGGTCTGGTACTATCCCAACACCTACGGTCCTGCCCTGCCCATGGGCAACCTACATCGTCTGGCGAAGGACTTCCGGCTGTTCAAGCGCATCGGCGTCAAGGGCTACTACATCGAGCAGGATGCGCCCGGCGTCTATGATTCACGTCGGCTGGCCGACCTGCAGACGTGGCTCATCACCCGCCTCATGTGGAACCCCGCGTTGGACGTGGACGCGCTGATTGCGGACTACACGGATCACCACTACGGACCGGCGGCGCCCATGATCCGACAGTATATCGCGGCCCTGGAGAGTGCCACCGGGGCCATGCAGACCCGCATGCGCTGGAAGGCGAGCACGGGCCAGCACCGTTTCCTCACTCCCAAGCTCCTTCTTGGCTGCCAACGGCTGCTGGATGCCGGCCGGGAAACGGTGGCCGACGACCCGCGCTTCCTGACCCGGGTCGAGCAGGCACGCATGAGCTTGGACCTGGCCTGCATCCTGCGCTGGGACCGGCTCGCCGCCGCGGGAGACATCCCCTTCACCAAACAGCAGCTCGTCACCCGCTACCGGGACACGTACACGGCAGCCGTCCGCAGCCGCGCCCTGCCAAAGCGCCAGGATGCCCTCTTGAAAGCCCTGTCGGACTCTCTCAAGTGGCATGCAGTGATGAAGCCGCTCAAGCCGTTGCCGCCGCCGCTGGACGCGATCCCGGCCCAGCACGTTCGGCAGTTCACGCCCGAGACGGCCTTCCTGTACAGAGGGGTGCCCAAAATCGTCGAAGACCCGGCCGCAGCCGCAGGGATCGCGGTTGCCATGAAGCCCTCCCTGAGCAAGCCTTCCTACGCCCCGGCCGGGCTGCCTCCCAACGTTCTGAACATGGGCTTCTACGACGAGCTGACCCGGCGTCAGCAACACGCCTATGCCGGCAAGGACGACCCCATCAAGCCCGGTGACTACCGCCTGTACCCGATCGGGCGCACGGTCCTCAGCTCACAGTGTTACGTCTGGTTCGACTGGAGTTGGGAAGTGCAGTTTCACGATGTCTCAGGCCTCTTCAATCCGGACGAAGCTGGGAAGCAGTGGGACGTGTACGCTTCCATCCGCTTCGAGGGTCCGGCCTATAGCCCTCAGACCCCGGCGAAGCAGAATCGCTTCTACGTGGATCGCGTCGTCTTCGTGGCGGCGGAGCGCTGAACCCAGACCCACCGACCGAAGGTCTCGACGTGAGCGCGTTGCGCGAAACCGACCAACTTGCCCAGCAGCAGTTCGCGGTTGCCGACCTCACGGAACACGGGGAGGTGGAAGCTGCCGCCGTATTCCCGGCACGAACTGACGCCGATCTCGTCGAGCGAGACGTCCCCCGCCCCCTTCAGGGCTCTGCCGATCAGCTTGATCGACGAGGCCGGCAGCTTGCTGATGTTGGCAAGCGTCCGGTGCTTCACCTTCCCGGAGTCCCGGTAGCTCTCCCGAATCAGAACCGACTCGTAGACCTTGCCTTGCTGCTTGGACCTGATCCGTTCAACAAACATACTGGCTACTCCAATTCAGGGAACACAAAACCAATATATACCTATTAACGCTTCTTATCAAATGATTCGGAAGGTTTATTACTGGCTACATATTTCAGCCAAAATTGCACGCAAGAAGCTGCGCCGCAAGAGCATGCTACGAAATCACCTCAGCAATGTCCGACTAGAAGCCGGTGGGGACGTCGAGGAATTGGCAGTCGAGTTCAGGGAAGGCGTCTGCCACCCAGTCCTGCACGGCCTGGACTCCCCAGACTTCGGTGCGGTAGTGGCCGGCGGCGATGACATTGATGCCATACTCGCGGGCGGTGTGCACGTGTTGGTGGGTGATCTCGCCGGTGAGCAGGCAGTCCAGCCCCAGGCGGGCACTCCCGGGCACGAGGTCGGCACCGCCGCCGGAGACGATGCCGATGCGCTCGACCACCTCGGCACCCGCATCGATCACAATGGGGGGATCGCCCACTCGCTCCTGCACCATCTGGGCGAAGTCCGCCAAGGCCATGGGGGCGGGCAACACGCCATGGTAGCCGATCTCGATGCCCCCGTATTCGGCGAAGGTCTGTTGGTCGCCGAGTTCGAGCAGTTGGGCGAGGACGGCGTTGTTGCCCACCTGTGGATGGGCATCGAGGGGGAGGTGCACGCCATAGAGGGAGATGCCGTTGCAGAACAGCGTCCGGAATCTCGCCGCCGTCTTGCCGGTGAAGGTCTGGAAGCCAGTGCCCCAGCTGATCCCGTGGTGAACCACCAGGAAGTCAGCGCCGATCTCCGCCGCGCGTTCGAAAACCTCCAGACAGGCATCCACGGCGAAGGCGACGCAGGAGACTTGCTCGTCCCCCTCGACCTGGAGGCCGTTGTTGGATGCGTCCTGGCATGGGCAATCGTCGAGGAGAAGGGCGTCGAGGAAGGAGACGAGTTCGGTGCGCAGCATGGGTTCACTCCCAGAGAGAGGGTTGGCTTGGGTACGATACCGCCGAGGCGGTGGGCGTCAATGCCTGACGGGGGTTCCGCTCGGTTCGCCTTCCGTCTCTCGCCGGGGTAGATTCCAGCCCAATTCCACATGATCCAAGCCATGGTAGACGATGACCGATTCACCCTCTCCGAGCGATGTCCCCGCAGGACCGCGACTGCATGCCCTACCCATCCGGTTGCTCTTGCCGATCGTGTTGTTCGGCAGCTACCCTTTGGCGCTCGTGTTTGGGGTTGGTGTGGGCTGGACGCCGAGCCGGGTGTTTCTTGTCACGTTGCCATCATTTGCGCTGCTGACGCTGGCCGTCGTGCCCTATCTGCTTTCCTGTGGGTACCGGGGCACGGGCGTGTGGGGGCAGAGAATGGCCAAGTGGCTGCCCTTTGGGGTGTTGGTCTTCGCGGTGGTCCTTGGCCTTTCGGCGGTGATGGGACGGAGCGTGCGGGTGGACGAGATCCTCGGGGTCCTGGGGCTGGCCTACCTGCCCGTGTTCTTTGCTGTGGCCCCGCGTAGCTTCCTGCCCCGTCGCATGTCCAGGTTGCTGACCTTCCTGTGGTCCGCCAATGTGGTCCATTCTCTGATCCAGGTGTGGGTGGGAGGCGAGGTGGTCGCCTTGGCAGGCAACCGGAATTGGGCGGCTACGTTGTTGGCCTGCCTGCTGCCTTGGGTCTGGGTGGAGGCAGCCCGGCTCCGCAGACCGCTGTTCTGGACCGTGGCTGGGATCAGCACGGCGTTGACGGGGGGGTTGGTCTGGCGTTGCCATTGCCGGGCGACATGGTTGGCCCTGGCTGCGTATGGCGTTCTGTACGTGATCGTCGGGTGGCTGCGTGGTCGGCAGCGTCTGCTGGCTTGCCTGGGAGTCGTGCTGCTGGTTGGTGTGGGTGCCTTGTTTGGGCGTGACAGGCTGGCCCGCAAGATGGCCGAAGACATTCGACCGCCCCTCTACGAGGGTACTCTTCGTCTCGCTTTGGATTCTCCTGTTTTGGGCGTCGGTCCCGGCAACTTCCGCAGGGAGTATGCGGGGCGGCGCTCGGTAGCGCACCAGTCGCGGCGAGTTGCGGCGAGCGTGACGGAGCATCCGCACAACGAGTTGCTGCGGATGATGGCCGAGGTTGGGGTCCCGGCAGCGCTGGCTTGGGCAGCCTTGCTCGGCTTCGCACTCTTTGGGGTGAGCCGAGGGTTCGGCCCCACCCGACAGGCGTGCTACTTCTCCGCTTTTGTGTTGGCCTGCCACGGGATGCTCGACAAACCCCTTGCCGTGGCCCCGACCAGCGTGTTGGCCATGCTCTTTGTGGGCATGCTGCTGCGCTGGCGGCTGCCGGTGCGCCTGGTGGCGCCAAGCGGTGGCCGGGTCTGGCTGCAGCGCGGGTTGGCGGCGGGGGCCGTGGCGATTGGCGCGTACCTGATTGTGTCGGTTGTTTGGCGCGACACGTTCTTCCGTCGTGCCAGACTGGCCGTTGACGAGGCCGATGAGGCTCGGGAGTACGCCATCGCCGTCCGCAAGCATGCTGCGGCCATCCCGTACCCTGAAGGCTCGCCCGAGCGTTCTGCTGCTCTGGAACGTGTCGGCCTGGCCAAGGCCGAAGCGAAGAGCGCCTATGACAAGGCCTGCAAGGCGGCCTACGAGGCCTACGCCGCCGCCGCGCGGGCGGCACCTTGGGACGTGCGCATGCATACCCATGCCGGTATCTGTGCGAGCAGCATGCTCAACGAACCGGTGGTGGCTCTGGACCATCTGCGGCGGGCCCGGGAGTTGGAGCCGGATTTCGCCCATCTTAACTTCCACATCGGCATGGCGCTTGGCAGGAAGGGCAGCGAACCGGAGGCCCTCGGCTACTTTGTTCGCGAGACGGAGCTGTTTCCGTTCGATACCCGCGGCTGGAAGTACCTGTTCCTCTGCGGCATGAACACGGATGGGGAGATCGATCTTCTGTATGTCCAGCAGCAACTCAGTGAGCTGCGGCTGGCGGCTACCTGCCGGGCATTGGCCGGGGAAGGTGGCGAGAAGGCGGTCAGGAACTTGGCCGCCGCCTTTGCGCTGGCTGCCGAAGGGGGGGAGCCGGGCCAGGACGAGCAGGCTCTGGCTCTGGTTCGGAAGCTGACCACAGGACTCGCGCTGTCCAGGACGGAGGGGGAACGTGGGGCTGGCGACCCCCGCCGGTTCGACGAGTCTGACGTGCAGTTCTGGCACACGCGGCTCAAATGGCGGAACGCCTGGCTGAACCGTCGGGAGGATGCCCAGTCGCTGCTCGGCGCCTGGCAGGGGATGCCTGCCGAGCAGCGCCCCGGTGGCTTTGCAGAGTTCGCGGAGTCGGCTGGCTGGCAGGCGCTGGCGGTGAATACGGTGCCGGGGACGGTGGAGATTCGGCGGGGGGACGAGGCCTCCCTGGTCGTGCCGACTACCGGTCGCGTGTTGGCGGGAACGGACTTGCCCCGGTTGGTCTCGGATGGGGCGACGCGGGGGACCCTCGGCGTCCAGCTTCCCGAAGGCCGCCCCACGGTGTTCGTCCAGGTCGGCAAGCAGCGGCTCTACGAGCGTACCCAGCATGTCGGGTATGTTCTGCACCGCCTTCTGCCGGACAGCATGCCCAAGCTGTATGCCTCGCCCACTGCTCTGCTCTATGCCGCGCAACGCCGTCTGGAGCGAGCGCGGCTGCCAGTGAAGCTCTCGTTGGCCGTCGTCCCGGAATAGCTGTGGGTCACTTGTCAGCCGCTGTCTTGCTCTGCTTTGGCTTCATAGCCGCCTCGTAGAAGCGGCGGAGTTCGGTCAGGTTCACGAGGGCATAGGGTTCGTCGCAGGCCGGGGTCTTGCGACCGGCGTCGGCGCACCACATGTCCAGCGTCTCGGGCCGGAAGACGGCGTTGTGGAGGTTGGATTTCATGGCGACGGGTCGCTTGATGATCTCGATCATCTTGGCCACGTCGATCTGGCCGTGGTACTTGATCAGACGCTCGGAGAGGAGCTTGGCCCGACTTCCCCCGGAGAGCATCACGGTGTCTTTCGGGATGTGGGGAAGCAGCTCGTGTTGCCCGCCGGGGCGGAACACGTCCACCTTCTCCGGGGTGCAGGCGAGGCCGACCATGTCGCGGCCCTTGTCGCTAACCACGTAGTAGTATTCGCAGGTGCGCGGGGTCTGCTGGACGATCTTGATGGCCTCCTCAACCGTGCTGGCCCGTTCCATGACATCCCGCAGGAGCAGACTCATGGGCATGCCGTCCCATTTCCCCTCGCCTTTGCCTCCCATTTCGCCGACGGCAAGCCCCTTCTCGTTCATGGCGGTGACGGTACCGATGAAGCCGGCGTAGCCAAGGCTCATCCAGGCGTTGTGCTTGGGGTCGCTCGGCAGGAAGAGCTGAATGCAGGCGTAGCTCTGCAGGCTGATATCACGCATATAGTCAAGCACCCGACCATGGAGCAACATCCCGTCCTTGGTGGCGGAATCGCGCACGGCGAAGCCGCTGCAATGGAACATCTCGGGGAAGAAGTTGGCGACTCGACCATCGCGGGTGCTCAGGCCCGCCCCCTTGGACATGGCGTCGATCTCGCGGAGGAAGCGCGGGGGAGTGTGTGGCTTGGTACGGGCCATGACCTCGTCCATGCGCTCGAAGAACCAGTCGCTCTTGGTAATGCTGTAGCCGGCACCGACCAGATAGCCGGTCTTGCGGCTGAGCCCGTGCACCCAGTTGCGCAGCAAGCGCCCGTGGGCTTGTCCCATCTCCTCGGGCGTGCCAGCGACGATGAGGACGGTCTTGCCGCGCGCGCTGCAGAGCAGGCCATGGCCTTGTGGATCGCGACCGAGAACACGGATGTCCTTGGCCGGCTGGGCGGCGAGCCCCTGAGCCAGCAGCAGGGAGACAAGCAGAGCAGTGATTGGGCGGGGAGTCATTGCACATTTTCTCCGATGATGTTGAATATGGCTGCGAACATGCGGCAGATATCCTCGCGGCGAACGGGCTTGTGTTTGCTGCCGGGGGGGGCGAAGAGCTCGTCCGTGGCGATCGTGTCGATCTGCCACTGTCGGAAATGGACGGTACCGGTCGTACCATCCACCGCGAAGGTGAGGGACGTCGGGGTTGTCCCGTCCTTGGCAAAGGTGATCTCCGCCTTGCCCCGGGTATGCCGATGGTGGATGTCCAGGCCCAACACCTCGTTCCCCTTGGCGTCCCGCTTCGCAGTGACGGTGAGGTAGTTGCGGAAGGCGTTGGGCGAGATAGTCATGGCGCTCAGAGCCCCCCAGGCGACCCGGGCTTTGAGCAGGAACTGTGGATTGAGGTAGGAGGGGAGGGCGCGGTTGTCGGCATCCTTGATGCTGCCCACGCAGCAGGTCCCATCCTGCGACTGGAGCCAGGGAGAGGCGCCGTTGCCGAGGGCTACCTTGCCCACCTTGGGGATCGTGCAGGCCAGGCGGAAGCGGTTCCCGGCACCACGAACAAGATCGAGGTCATATCTTCTTGTCTTCTTGCCCTTCTCGGCAATGTCGGCTTGGAGAAGCGCCAGATGGCAGCGTCCTTTGTTCGGCGAGGGGCCAATGAGCGTGATGACTTCGCGGACGAAGCGGGCGAGCCGGTGCTCGGGCGGCAGGGACTTCAGGGACGTGGCGGCGGGAGGCGTAATCCCTTTGGGTAGATCCTGAGCGAAGAAGTCGCCGAGTTGCTGGAGGATGCTGGGGAGGGCGGCCATGGCGGTGTAGTGGGCCAGCCCGTCGAGCCACACCACCTTGTCGCTGATTCCAGCCGCTTCCGCAAGCTGCTCGGTACAGCGCCGGGGGACCACCTCGTCCTCAGCGGCATTGACCATGAGCACTCGGCCCTGGCGTCCCAATGCCTGGAGGCGTTCGCGCTGGAGGAGGGGGTCCATCTTGGCGATGAGTCCCTCGATGCGCTGCTGTTCAGCTGGTGGCTGGGCTTTGATGAAGGCGCTCAAGCCGCGGGTCTCGCGGGCGTGGTGGATGATGGTATGGAGATCTCCGCCGCCGAGGATGAGGCCCGCGCGCCAGAGCCGGGGTACCTTGCCACAGGCTGTGGCACCGACGATCGCGCCAAGACTGATGCCCGAGATCCCGATCCGCTCGGGGTTGATCTCCGGCCGGGAGGCGAGAAAGTCGGTCGTGCGGCGGATGTCCGCGATGGACTGGTGCAGGGCCTCAGCGAACAGGCCGGCATCCTTCTCGAGCATGCGGCGGACGCCGCGTTCGGCCCGTTCTCCGTAGTAGGGGAGTTTGAACATGACAGCTGGAATGCCGCGGTCGGCGAAGACCGCGCAGAGGAGGCGGACCAGTTCGAAGTTGCCGCCCAGGATGTGCAGGCAGATGACGCCGGGGCGCCGGGGATCGCCTGGTTTGATGCCGTTGGGGAGGTAGTACTCCGCCGGGATCGTGTTGTTCGACTCCAGTTCGCTGTGTACGGGCGAGGGGTAGGTCACCTTGAAGACGCGGTGCGTGGGGGTGGTCCGGAGCAGCTGCATCCGGTACTCGAAGGTGCCGCCACCGGCTTCCTTGGCTTGGACGACCTCGGTCGGCGCCACAGCGGGCTGCTCTGCACCGGCGGCGATGCCGGCTAGAAGAAGGGAAGCGATGGCTCCGGTCGCCATGCGGAAGGCTGGTCGTTGCATCTGTTGCCTACTCCTGGATTGCTGGGTCTTCGCCCTGGCCCGCTCCCAAGGCGCTCGGCCTGGGAGCACCATACAGTACCCGTTGGCCGCCGGCATGCAATGGAGGCTGGGCTGGCGGCGGGGGACACGGGGCCTATGGTAGGGGAGTTTTCCCCGCAAGTCTGGAACGGAGTGCATGAATCGGAGCGAACGGGACTATTGGCGCGAGTGCATGGAGACCGCGTGGTCCCTTATGCAGCGCCTGTTGGCGTATCCGGTGGAGGAATGCGGCGAATCGCTGACGATGCTGCCTGAACGGGCGCGGGAATGCGGGATTCGCCTGGAGTTCCCGGCGGGGAAGAAGCGTGGCAAGTTCGAGCGCACGTTCGCCTTGCGCGAGTCGTTGGTGGCGCCGCTTTTCCGAGTGGCGGAGCGGGCGACGGCGCGGGGTTGGCTCCTGCGCATCGAGGACGCCTATCGGCCGTTGGCCGTGCAAGAGCAGGGCGCGACCTCGGAGTTTGTGCTGAGCACGGCATTGGCCCAGGTTCGCTGGGAACTCGCGGGGGCGTGGCCGACGGCGGAGTTCCTGCACCGGCGGCTGGCCTGTTGGACCGCCATCGTTCCGAAGTTCGCGAACCATACGTCTGGCAGCGCGCTGGATGTGACCGTGCTTGATGCGGCTACAGGCCGCGAGGTGGATCGTGGCGGGGTGTATCCCGAGTTTACCGTGCGCACGCCGATGGACTCCCCGTTCGTATCCGAAACAGCCCGCAGGAACCGCGAACGGGCAAACGAGTTGTTCGCGGCAGAGGGCTTTCTGCCCTACCCGTTCGAGTTCTGGCACTACAGCTGGGGGGATGCGGATGCGCAGTTGGCGGCAGGCTCGGGGATGCCGGGACGCTTCGGCCCGGTGCATTGGGATCGCGACAGCGGCGAAATGACTCCCGAGAAGGACGTGCTGCGACCGCTGTTGACGGTGGCGCAGGTCGGCAACTGGCTGAAACAGAAACGCCCCGCCGGTTGAGGGCGGGGCGTTGAGGATGCATCAGGGAGGCGCTACTCGGCCGTCTGGTAGGCCTTCTGGACCTTGACGGGGAACTTGAGGAGGTCGCGCACTTCGCGGTAGCACAGCTTCTCGACCTGTTCGGCGGGCATGCCCAAGCCGATGAGACGCTTCCGCTGATCCCGCACGCGCTTGCGCTTGGCAGCGCTCTTCTTATGGGGGCGAACAATGTTCTTGTTACGGAACGTACTGGTGGCCATCGTGTGGATCCCTATTCGTTGCTATGCGCAATTGTGCAAACAGAAAATGAATCGCAAATATAGCTGACATCTCCCAACCGTCCAGACTGACGGGCAGATTTGGTGCTGGTTGGCCGAGATGGCAAGCGGCGTTCAGTACAGATCCCAGATGGCCCGGCGGTCGCTGGGCTGGACCTGCGCGTAGCGCAAGGATGTGCAGTGCCCGTCCACCCAGGCGATGTTCAGCCGCTGGTTGTGGCAGTCGACGGTGCGGTAGTAGGCGGGTGCTCCGTCGCAGCAGACCTGACCGCTATAGATGTAGTTGCCGTAGGCGCCGGCGGTGCTACCATTGGTGCGTCCCTTGCTGTCTGCGAAGAGCAGCGTGTCGGATGGGCTCTTGACCCGGCTACGGGTCACCCCATTGGTGCCCGGCTGGCCGCCGTAGGGGCTGCCAAGGTAGTAGTAGTTGTAGCCGTAGGCGATGAACTGCCAGCTGAAGAGGGGCGGGGAGCCACCCCAGCCGCTGCGGCTGGGGCAGGCGAAGATCTCTTTGTTACTGCCAGTGTACTCGTAGACGCCATCCACCCAGTAGCGGTAGTCGGTGCGCAGGCAGCCCTGGAAGCCCAGCTGGGGATGGTACATCTTGGGGAAGCGGTCGCTGGAGTCGTCCACATACATGGTCATCCCCAGGCCGAGTTGCTTCATCTGGCTGGTACAGGAAATGGCCCGGGCTTTGGCCCGGGCCTGGCTGAGAGCGGGCAGGAGCATCGATGCCAGAATGGCGATGATGGCGATGACGACCAGCAGTTCAATCAGGGTGAAGGCGCGATGCGTGTTCATGGGGGGATTCCTTCCGCAGTGTCTCAAGCTCTGCGCCCCAGAGCGGGGCCGACCGGCACAACGACGCATAGGGACCATACTGCCACAATCAGTAGATGCATCCGTTTGGGCGGCAACGGACGCACCGTCTTCGCTGATCCCAACTTGGCGCTAGGCGAGCGAACGCCAGTTGCCGATGGCTTCGGTGGTGGTCAGAGCGCGGTTGTAGGCGCGAACGTGCCGGACCGCACCATGGAAGGCCGGGGCGATCCGCATGGTCTGGCTGCCATTGGCATGGCGCAGGTTGGGGCTGAAGCGTCCCCAACCGAACTGCCGATGGGTGCCGCCATCGCAGAGCTTCCCATCCACGACGAAGGTGATGACATGAGGTCCGCCGTCCACGGTGGCAACGACATGGTGGTCGCCGGGGTCCAGTAGGCCGGGGTCGCAGTCCCAGCGGGACTCGGTGCGACCGTCATTCAGGATCAGTTCCAGAGTGCCCCGTTCGGTGATGACCAAGGCCATGCCCTGTCCCTGCGGCGTCCGGCTGTCGAGCAGGACATCATGGGAGGCCAGAGTCTCGATATGGAAGGCGCACTCGATGCTGAATCCGGCGTGGAGGTCCACCGTGCCATAGTCGGCGCGGGTGTTGTCCCGAGCTACGAGGGCGGGCAACCCGGGCATATCGACTTCGGCTGCGGGGGCAGCTTGGTCGAGGATGCTGCCAGGCGCGGCTTCGGCTGCGTCGAATTGCGTCCACAGGCCCTCGATCAGCGAGGGAGCCACCTCGTGGACGCGGGCCTTGTCCTTCTGGGTCTCGGTAAGGAAGTAGCGTCCGTCCTCTTCGACAAGGTCCGGGTAGCTCATGCGGACAAAGGGATCATCGTCGTAGAGGACGATCTCGGGCTGGGACCACTCGATGATGCGTCCGTCCGGGCCGTCGGCTTCGCGCCCGCCCGTGAGCCACACGGGGTTGCGGTCCTCGTACCCTCTGCCGCCATGGTTGTGGAACCAGTAGAGGTAGTTTCCATTGCGACACTTCCAGGCGAAATTGGCGGCGCGCGGATGTTTCATGGGGCGTCCGTCCGCGAAGCTCTTGTATCTGGGTTCGCTCCACGTGTGCCCTTGGTCGCGACTGTAGGTGCAGACGGGGTGGCCGTCCACCGACCGGTACACGCAGTAGAAGGAGCCGTCACTGAGCACCGAGTAGCTTTGCTCCTCGGAGACGGGACCACCGCCGGGAGGCGTGTGCAAGCCGAACTCTCCGTCTGGCAGGGTCTCCCAGTCGAGATCCTCGCAGGTCTCGCTGGTCACGAGCGCCTTGCTGCATGCCAGGATGCCCTCGGAACGGGTGAAGAACCCGTCCCCAAAGCCGCCGACCTTGTGAACCGAGATGTAGGCGGCGCCATCGTGGATGAAGGGCTTGCCGACATTCCAGAAGAAGCGGAGATCACCGCCATAGGGATTCCGGCGGTCGATGTCCATCTCGCGCATGGGGACGTCATAGCGTTGGGGAGACCAAGTCTGGCCATGGTCGTCGCTGTAGCGGAAGACGAAGTGGCCGAGGGAGTCCACCCGTCGGCAGAACCCGTCACGGTACGGGGGATTGTCTGCGATCACCTGGCGCACATTGTCGGTGTTGTGGTTGTAGAAGCAGTAGATGCGCCCGCTGGGAACTTTGAGGAGCACGGCGTAGGATGCCTCGGGACCGTCCGGTGACTCGACCTGCACGGGGGCGGACCAGGTCTTGCCCTGATCGGTGCTGCGGAGCGCGGCTACATGCTGTCCGGCTTGCCCTTCGTGTCCCGCTCCCGTGGTCAGAACGCAGAGCCAAGCGCCGTCGTCAGTCTGCACGATGTAGGGTTGGTCGCTGTAGGTCTTGGTGGGGATTTCCCAGCCAGCGGTGATGTTGCGGGGGTCACGAGTCATTGGGAGTTCCTTCCGAGGGGGGGGAGTCAGTCCTTCTGAAGCCCAAGGACCATGATACGGGCCAAGCCAGCTCGGGCCAGAGCGCACTGTGGATCGATACCCAGAGCTTTCTGGAAGCTCTTCTGGGCAAGTCCCGTACTTCCTTGCCCCAGGAACACCTCGCCGACGATGGCGTGTGCTTCCGCTGACCTTGGGTCCAGTTGCAGGACGCGTTTCGCCGAGGCGAGAGCTTCCCCGGTCTTGCCGCACTCCAGTTCGGAGCGGGCGACCAGGAGCCGAGCGGTGGCGCTTCCCTCGCCGTCCGCAATGGCTTGCTGCGCCAGCCTGAGGGCGCTTGCGTGATCGCCGTTCCTGGCCGCCTCCCGCGCCTGCTTCAGGAGACGGATCTTGTCCACCCTTAGGGGGCGCGTGACGGTGGCCTTGGCGGGCGAGGCAGATGCCTCTACAAGCCGCCGCCGCTCCTGTGGGGTGGACCCCATGAGAGGTGGCCGCCGCTCCTTGGTTCCTGGGGCGGTGTGCCTCGGGCGCAGCAATGGGGGAAGGACTGGTATGTCCCCTTCCTCGTCGCTGGCGGGCGTTGGCTCGGATGGTGCTCCATCCGGGGTGCTGGCATCGGGGGGTGATTCGGGGTCGGGGGAAGCGGCAGGAGGCCCGTGGAGAGGAGCCGGAACGGGGTCGGAGGGGTGGAGGAGGCGTTGGGTCTCCTCCAGCATGCCAGGACCTGGGCGCAGAATCCAGAAGAGGGCCGCGAGGATGGCCAGGACCGGCAGCACTCCGAAGAGGATATGGGTGATGGCGGACGCAGGGCCACCCCCGCGCCGATGACAGACAGGAATCCTCTTGGTCCCCATGCGGTCAGTGAGCCGGCAGTAACTGCAGAGCATGGTGAAGAGGGCTGGATTGCCGAACTTGCGGGCAAAAGGACACGCGTTGATCCTGAAGTCCCCGAGCGTCAGGCGCTCGGCATGGCAGAAGGCATGCACCGCAGGTAGCCGCAAGATGGTGGAGCGGAGGATGACCCCAAGGTGCCACAGGCTGATCCGCACGGCGAGGATCACCGTGCGAATCAGGTCAATGGGCAGAAGAAGAAGACGAACCGGCAAGCTGGCGTTGTGCATGAGAACCGTTTGTCGGGCTGTGTCAAGGTCAGGTAGACGCGCCGGCAACTGCGGTGCGACCACTGCTGGTCTCTAATCAATACGCACACACTCCCCAAAGTCCGGCAGGACGGGAAGTCCATGCGTGGCGTTAGTTGTGTCAAGCTTGGCAGGCACCCAGCCATAGACAACAGGGACTCGCTTGAGTCTTGCTGCGTACCGTGACCTGAGCGGCGAAGAAACGCCCACCCGCCGAAGCTTGAACCAACTCCCCATTAAATTAGGCCCATGGCAGCACGCGCGCAAGCTCTTTGCTGCCCTTCCTGCCGACTGAGGGACGACTCTGGCCCGGCGGATGGTCAGGGGGACGTGGGGTTCAACTTCCAGCCACTGTTGGTGTAGGCGTTGTTGCCGCTGACGGTCTCGGCATGTCCGTCCACAAAGCCGATATTGACCACGCTGCCATGGGGGACCAGCCAGTTGTGGTTGCCGGAGACATTCTTCCCACAGCCCCATTCCCCGCAGTCGATGGCGGTGAGGAGCCCTCTGGCATCCCCCAAGGCGCAGTGGTTCGAGTCGAAGAC
>JABGQJ010001359.1 GCA_018648945.1 Victivallales bacterium | reverse complement strand
TTCCTCGGGCTGATCCTGCCGGGCATGTGCAACGACTTCGACTACGGGCGGAACCGGCTCAACTGGGTGGCCATGTTTGACGGCGTGCCCGTGCGTTGGGGCCAGCACCCCGGCGAGGCGGACATCCGTTGCGGCGAGGACTGGGTGACCGTGCCCTTCCGCTTCCAGGTCTCCGCCAACCGGGCGGAGGACCTACAACGGCGGTTCGAGCGCATGCTTCGCGCCTTCCGAGCTCCCACCCCAGCTGCGCGGTTCCTGGCCCAGACCGACCTTTTTGCCGTGTTGGGGACCTTTGTCGAGCAGGCTGGCGGCGTGCCAGGTGAGACGCCTGCCGAGCGCCTGAAGAGCGTGATCGATGCCGAACCTGGCGGTCGTGAGACGCTCGACCACATGGCAACCCGCTGTGGCTATTCTGCCGACCACCTGCGGCGCCTCTTCGTCCGCCGCTTCCACACCACGCCCCGCGAATACCGTGCCCAATCCCGCGCCGCCTTCGCCATGGACCTGCTGGCCAACACGGAACTGACCGTGGCCGAGGTGGCCGAGCGCGCGGGCTACGCACACCCCGCCCATTTCGCCCGGGCTTTCCGGGCAATCCACGGCATGACCCCCCGCGAAGCCATCCGCCGCTACCGCTTTCGCCAGGTATCGGACGCGCTCGCGTAGCCAGAACAAGCTTGCGAACACGGCGTTCCACGTGTAGTTTCCAGGGCATGGCCCCGCTGGTCGTACCCCCGTCTGAGGAGATCCGAGATGCCGATCCCATCCCGTTGCCTGTTCGCCATTTGCCTTGCCCTATGCCTGCTCTCCCAAGGGGCACCGGAACTACCCGTGGTGGCACGGGATGCCAACAGCAGGCTGCCAGTCATCGGCAAGTACCTGAACCAGGGCGGCGAGTTCTACCTGGCTCTCGACAGCAGCCAATGGGCGCCCAAGCTGGAAGAAGC
>JABGQJ010001358.1 GCA_018648945.1 Victivallales bacterium | reverse complement strand
CTCGTCGGAGCGGTGCCGGAGACTGTGGGTAACTGCTGGGGGCCGGTTTCATAGGGGGGGTGGCGCGGGGGGGGGTGGCCGGGCCTCCACCAGCATTCTGACTGGTGATGTATGTTGCTGGACGACAATGCATATGGCCACCAAAGGGGTTCCGACCAGAGAACCCCGCAACAAAACAGGAGACCCGGCCATGTACAAAGGTAAGCGCAATCGACCGAAAAGGAAAGCTCCGCCGCATCGGGTGAACAACTCCCTGGCGACCCGCATGCGCAAAGTGGGTCCCGACCACTTCGGCCTGCTGCTGGTGGACTCGGGCAAGGAGCACTACACAGTCCGGCTGACGAACTTCTACGGGGAGATTCTCTGGGAGCCCGAGCCGGTTCCCTGCCGGAAGGGCGCGCTGGAGATGCTGATCGCCGATGCAAGGAACGAGATGGGGGAGCATGGCCTGGTCGAGTCGGTCGTCGGGATCGAGCGGACCGGTCGCTGGCACGAGCCGATCAAGCAGATGCTGAAGACGAACTGGCCGGTCAAGATGATCCATCCGTTCACTACGAAGCAACTGCGCCAGCCAGCCAGTCCGGGGATCAAGACCGACAAGGTCGATCTGACCGCCATGCAGCGGGCCATGGTCTGCGGCTACGGCTTGGACGACCCGGAAGTCCCTTTGCTGTGGCTGGAACTACGGGAACTGAGCCGTTACCGCGCGGATTTGGTCGGAACCCGCGCCAGCCTGAAGGCCCAGTGCAAATGCCGCATGGAGGCGCTGATTCCCGGCTACACATCGCTGTTCGAGGACTTCTGGAAGAGCGCGGCTCCAGCGGCGCTGATCGAGACCTACCCGTCGGCCCGCAAGATGCTCCGGGCGCCCGCCGAGAAGATGGTGCGCAAACTGGCGAAGGCGGGCACAACCTGCCAGCGGAGCACGGCGGAGCGCGCTCGCCTGTGGGCGGCGCAGG
>JABGQJ010001357.1 GCA_018648945.1 Victivallales bacterium | reverse complement strand
AGGGGTCGGCACCATGCTTGAGGAGGAGCCGGCCAATCGCCACGTCATCCTTCCAGGCCGCCACGTGGAGCGGTGTCCTGCCGTAGGCTCCCTGGGCGTTCACCTTGGCTCCGTGGGCCAGTAGCAGCTTCACGAGCTCGGCCTGCCCATGGCCGGCGGCTGCCGCCAGCACTGTGGTGCCGCGGGATGCCGGCAGATCCGCATTGGCCCCGTGGGTCAGCAGGAGTTTCGCCAGCTCCGCATTCCCACGCGCCATGGCCCACTGCAAGGGGGTGCCGCCGCCATATCCCTCCTGGTCGATGTCTACCTTCCGAGCAAGGAAGACGCGAGCGACCTCGACCTGGCCAGCTCGCACCGCTTCATTGAGGCCCCACTTCGGGTTGGCCCCATGTGCCAACAGGAACTCGACCATCTCCACGTGCCCAATCTGGGCGGCATGGTGGAGGGCGGTCTGGAATGTGTCTCCGATCCGATCGATGTCCGCGCCTCGCGCAACGAGGAGCTTGACGACGGCCAGGTGTCCGGATGAGGAAGCTGCCAGCAGGGGACGTGAATTGCGCCAGTTGCGCTGGTCTGGATCACGCCCTCGGTTCAGCAGCCTTTCAACGGTCGCGATATCTCCCTTCTGGGCAGCCGTGTTGATGCTCCGGCACCCGGCCATCACGACCACCAGAGCGCACGCCATGGCGCAGACGAGAAAGAGGGACCTCCTGCCGTTTGCCAGTTTCGCGACCATCGTGTGACTTCCTCAGTTGCTGTGTTTCGCGGGAACCAAGTGTTCCTTTTGCACCCAGTTGCGTTAGAACTCAGTCTCTCACTGTCGCGGCGCGGCCATGACCTCCCTGACGGCCTCGATGGCCTTGGTCATACCGTCGGCCTCGACAGCCAAGCTCGTCACCGCACGAATCGTCTGTTCACCTGTCTGCAGGACCAAGACCCCTGCCTCCCGCAAGTGCTCAACC
>JABGQJ010001356.1 GCA_018648945.1 Victivallales bacterium | reverse complement strand
TCTACACCGACACCAACGTCCTCTGGGCAGGGAATCTGAGCATCGACGGCCGCCCCGGTGTCGTCCCTGACCCAGCCGTCACCGCTATCCATGGTGCCCAGGGCCTCGAAGGCGTATACCATGTGGAGGAGGACTCCTCCTTCACGATCAACCCCTACCTGCCCCCCGGTCCCAACTGGTACTTCTCGCGCAGCTTCGAACTCAAGGGCGGCACGACCCGCGCCGTTCCGGTCCTGATCCCCGCGCCGCGTAGCGGCACAGCACGAATCACGGTCAATGTGCGCGCCACCTCCACCACCAACCATGACCTGGGCATCACCATCAATGGCACGGCCATTGCGCAGGCCGTTTGGCACGAAGCAGGGCACTACCGGATCGAGGCCAACTTCGCCAGCGACCTGCTCATCCCCGGCGAGAATATGGTCCATCTGCAAACAGACACCGCCGGCAGCACCAAGCGGCTGGACTATGTGGAAATCCAAGCCCCCATCGACCCCGCCCTGCGCGACGGCGACCTGCTGGTCCGCGTGGTAGCCGGTGCCAGCGGCTCGCTCAGCATTCCCGGGGCCACCCACGCAGTGGATGCGACGACCTTTGGCGAAGAGACCGACCTCGCCGTCACGGACGGCACGGTGAGAGGTCTGTCCGCCGGGCAACTGATCTTCCTGACCGATACCGTCCGCGAACTCACCTGGAGCAGAGAGCAGACACTATCCGTCGATGACCTCCGAGACGCCAACTACGTGGCCGTCGCCCCCACAGACATGCTGGCCGAGCTTGCGCCCCTGCTGCTCAAGCGGCGGGCGGAAGGTCGCCAGACCGTCGCACTCACGCTTGACCGGGTTCAGGATGTGTTCGGCGGCGGGCTCTTCGGTCCGCCTGCCCTCGCCCGCTTGGCGCGAGACCTCTCCCCCAACTACCTGCTGCTTGGTGCAGGCACCACCTATGACTACAAACGCAACG
>JABGQJ010001355.1 GCA_018648945.1 Victivallales bacterium | reverse complement strand
ACGGAAGGCGTGATCGCCCGTGATTGCCTGTCGCTTGGCGATGCCGAGGGCCGAGTCCGTCGAAGCGTGGAGTCCGGGGGGCACCGTCGCATCCTTGCAGGCATAGTTCATGTCTGCCATCACACGCACTCCCAGGCACACTGCGGCGAGGCCCAGAACAGCCAAGCACCGCCTTTGGGTGTCATATCGATTGCGGATAGGATTCTCCTTTCGGCTACGGGAGAAGGGGCAGCTGGGAAGATGGATCGACGCGAGTCGGGACCAAGCTACTATCCCTTCCTCGGCGGTCCGCTGCAAGGGACTGAGCAGTTCCTCCCTTTCCAATCATGGTGAGGAGGTGTAGCTTCGGTCCTGTGCTCCCTGGGAGACGTCCCCGAGCGCATGATGCCGGGAAACTCCAGAACCAGTGGTTGAGTGCAGGAGACACGTTCATGTTGGAAACACACGGCCCGCCGCTTCACCGCATGGCGATGGCCATCTGCCTGGTTTGCTTTGTGAGCCTTCAGGCCGAAGGCAAAGAGGAGGTCCGCAAGATGAGTGCGACGGGCAGAGCGATTGTGGAAGCGGCACCCGGCAAGGCCTCGGCCCCCCCTGCCTGGGATTTCTCCCCAGGGAAGAGCTGTGGCTGGTACCACAGCGGGCAGTGGCAGGAGATCCCGAAGGTCGGCGCATTCTGGCGGTTGGTGGCCGACGACACCCCGGAAGTGCGCATTCCCCGAGGAGGGATGACCTTGATCAGCCCGGAATTCACGACGCTGGTATCCGTTCGCTCTGGCGATGGCGTGGCGGCGGTCCTGCGAAGCTCGCGAACCGGCTGGGTCACTCTCTATTACGCAGAAATGGTCGCTGGGGCGAAGGGCGATTTCGGCGCTGAACGTTCCGAACGGCGGCTTCTGTATGCCTCCCCCGATTTCCAGACGTTCCGGATCCGCCCACGCTGGCAGGATGGCGCCCGTATCTGCA
>JABGQJ010001354.1 GCA_018648945.1 Victivallales bacterium | reverse complement strand
CACATAGAACAGGCGGCCGCCCTTGGCAAAGGCATCCACGAGGATATTCACCGCAGCGGCAATCTCGGGCAGGACCTTCTGCACCGCCTCGGCGACCGTGCGGTCCTCTTCGTTGATCAGGCTGATGATCTCCAGCGACGTTTTCTCGTCGAGATCGGCAAAACGGTCGTCCACGGCCTCGGTGGCCATGGCCTCGGACATGCCCTTCGGAATGGGCTTAGCCATCGTGGGATTCCCCTGTGGTGCGCAAACGGTTGACGATCTCGCGGTCGATCTGGATGCCGGCCAACTCCAAGGCACGGAGCACGGCCCCGGCAGCGAGGGTGAAGTCACAGGTCTCGACCTGCGCGGCGGGCAAGACCCCAAGAATCGCGTTCTGGAAGGAGGTGAATACGGCGGGAACGTTGAGCAAGATGCTGCCCATGCCAATGACCCGAGGGGTGGGCAGGTGCAGAAGCCGAGCCAGCTGCACCGCGTAGTGTGCCGCCCGTTCTCCCGCATCTGCGAGGATCTGCTGGCACACGGCGTCGCCGTCGTCCGCGCAATCCTCAACCAGCGGGCAAAGCGAGGAAATAGTGCGCCGGCCCAAGTGGCGGTAGGCAGCCTTCACCGCCTCGCCGATCTCGTCCCGGTGCTCCTCGCGAGCAGCGGCAAGCCGAAGCGCGTCGGGAGGCAGCGCAGTGAGCGTGGCGCGAAATAGATCGTGCCCGGCAAGGGCACCCAGAAGGCTGGTCTCTGGCACGCCGAAGTCCAGCATGCGAGTCACCGCTCGCAACGCGTCCTGCCCGATCTTGAAGCCGCTGCCGGGATCCTCGATCCAGCACCCCCAACCGCCGACCTTGCGGGACTGGCCGTCGTTCCCGCGCCCGAGGGCTACCGTGCCTGTTCCGGCCATGACTGCGATGTCGAACCCCCACCACGGCGCACAACCGCAGACCACGTCTCCGGAGCTTTCCCGGTGGGC
>JABGQJ010001353.1 GCA_018648945.1 Victivallales bacterium | reverse complement strand
GTCATTCTTGCGCCAATTCATGTATACCAAATTTGCGATTGTGGTGGATGACGATATCGATGTAAAAAATTGGAAAGAAGTGATTTGGGCAATTTCCACCCGAGTCGATCCAACACGAGACACCACATTGATTGACAATACCCCCATTGATTATCTTGACTTTGCCTCACCTGTATCTGGCCTAGGTTCAAAGATGGGAATTGATGCCACCAACAAACTTCCAGGTGAAACTGATCGAGAATGGGGTGAATCCATCGCCATGGATCAATCGGTCATTGACAAGATTGATAGCATTTGGGATGAATTAAGCATTGACTAAGGCATTTAACAAAGTATAATTATTGTTTTTTCGGAGTGTAGCGCAGCTTGGTAGCGTATCTGGTTTGGGACCAGGTGGTCGAAGGTTCAAATCCTTTCACTCCGACCATATTTATAAATTTGCTCATAAGCCTCTATGAATCCTTATGGATTTCAACAGAGAAGACACCTTTTTTAGGTTTATGCGCCCTTAGCTCAGCTGGATAGAGCAACGGCCTTCTAAGCCGTAGGCCTCAGGTTCGAATCCTGAAGGGCGCACCAAGTTTATGGCGGGAATAGCTCAGTTGGTAGAGCCCCGGATTGTGATTCCGGTTGTCGCGGGTTCAAGACCCGTTTCTCGCCCCATTACACACCCTATTGCTATAGGGTTTTGTTAAATTTTTACCTGTTTAAATGACAACATTTTGACAACATGTAAAAATTTTGCCGTCTTTTTTTTGACTAAAAGCGTACTTTTTTAGTCAAAAAAATATAATTCATCCGGTTAAAAAGATTGTCCACTAATTTGCTTTTTATATTTATTTTGTTTATACTACGTGTAAACATTAGGAGTTAATTATGAGTGAAGTATTATTGGATATTAAAAAATGGGGTAATAGCCTTGGTATGCGCCTACCCACTGCAGTAGCAAAAGCAGCACATCTACACTTAGATCTAT
>JABGQJ010001352.1 GCA_018648945.1 Victivallales bacterium | reverse complement strand
CGACGCCCTCACCTACGCGGGGAATCTGGCCAGTCTGGCCGATTGCCTGGATGACCCCCGGCACGTGTTCGTGAAGGGCGACATCCGCGATGCCGAGACAGTAGAGAGCACGATCCGCGAGTACGCAATCGACGGGGTCATCAACTTCGCCGCCGAAAGTCATGTGGATCGCTCGATCACGGGACCCCAGGTCTTCATCGAGACCAATGTGGGCGGCACGCTGAACCTGTTGGTCAAGGCTCGCGACCTTGGGGTGAAGCGCTTCCTCCAGGTGTCCACGGACGAGGTCTATGGCTCCCTTGGGGCAGAAGGTCTGTTCACCGAAACCACGCCGCTCTCGCCCAATTCCCCCTACAGCGCGAGCAAGGCCGGGGCCGACCATCTGGTCCATGCCTTCCATGAGACCTACGGGATGGATACGGTCATCACCCGTTGCTCGAACAACTACGGACCGTACCAATTCCCCGAGAAGCTGGTTCCTCTGATGATCCGCAACGCCCTGGCGGACGAGCCCCTGCCGGTCTACGGCACCGGGCTGAACGTGCGCGACTGGCTGTACGTGGACGACCATTGCCAGGCCATCTGGGCCGCGTTCACCCAGGGGACTTCCGGCGAGGTCTACAACATCGGCGGCAACAATGAGTGGACCAATCTGGCGGTGGTGGAGACCATCCTCCGCCATCTGGGCAAGCCGGAGTCGCTGATCACCTTCGTGGGCGACCGCCTGGGGCACGACCACCGGTACGCCATCGATGCCAGCAAGATCGCCCGCGACCTCGATTGGCGCCCGACCGTGGACTTCGACGACGGCATCGCCAAGACGATCAAGTGGTACCTGGACCACCAGGAGTGGGTGGCACAGGTCGCCTCCGGCGAGTACCAGAACTACTACGAGACCAACTACGCGAACCGCGGCGGCGCGACTTCTGCCTAGTCACCAGCCGCCTTCATTGCCGACCGGGATTCGTCGCCGTTCGC
>JABGQJ010001351.1 GCA_018648945.1 Victivallales bacterium | reverse complement strand
GCGCTGGCCGGTGGACCAATGGACCTTCTCCAACGGCCAGTTCAAAGCCCATGGACTGCTGACCCTCGCCAAGCCGGCCGAGGGCGCAATTGTCACCACCGAACTGCTGGCTGGCGGCAAGGTGATCCTCACCGAGTCCGCCCCCGTGCCTACCGACGCCAAGGCCGTGTTCCTGACCTTCCTCGGCAACATCGAGCATGTGCAGGCCGGCGAAGTCGCCCTCCGGGCCACCTTGCGCCGGGGCACCGTTGTCCTGGCCAAGCACGAACAGCGCATGCAGTTGGTCACCCCTCCGCGCATCCGGCAGAAGCTCCAGGAATCTGTGGCCCGGCGCGACCGGCTGGCCGAGTTGGTCGGTAAGCTGGAAGCCAACGGATTGGGCGCCTACTCGCGAGTGACCCTGACCGTGCTCGACAACTTCATCCCCTGGGTGGAGAGCGACATCATCGACGACCGGGCCGACCGCGCCTGGGACGCTGCCCACGTACTCGCTGGCATGACCGCACGGGAGGTGGCCCGCGCTGAGGCAGTCCTCGCCGGCAAGGGGGCCGAATCGCCCGTTCCTCGGTACGTAACCAGCCCCCTGACCGTGACCGGCCCCAGCACCGTCGGTCTGCGCCGCTTCCCCGATGGACGGCAGGAGAAGTCCCCGCTTTTCCTCACCGGGTACGGCCACTTCGGGCAGGTCCGCAAGGACGTGGAGAAGTTCCCCGACTACGGCTGCAACTTCCTCCAGATCGAGTTCGGCCCCCGCAGCGTGTTGCCGGACGAGGATTCCTACTCGGACCGAGACATCGACAGTTTCCTCGCCGTCTGCGACCGGGCGGCTAAGGCCAGTGTCTCGGTCAACCTCCTCGTCAGCCCCCACTACTTCCCCGGCTGGGCCCTGAAGAAGTGGCCCGATCTGAAGGACTGCCAGGGCGGCTTCTTCAAGTACTGCACCCACGATCCCCGCGCCCGCAGCGTGATCGAGAAGAGCCTCCGCTACGTCA
>JABGQJ010001350.1 GCA_018648945.1 Victivallales bacterium | reverse complement strand
CCGGCGCACGCCAAGGCCTTTACCAGCGATGTGATCCGGGGCAGTGCCGAGGCCAAGCAGATCGAGGTGGACATCAGCGCCTTCGGGCAGCTCTGGTTGGTGGCCGAGGATGCGGGCGACGGCATCGGTTGCGACCACTCTGCCTGGGGCGATCCCGAGCTGGTCGACAGCAAAGGGACGGTGACCCTTCTGACGACCTTCAAGCCCAAGTCCGCAACCGTCGGCTGGCAGAAGCTGTTCACCAACCAGGACGTGGACCGCAAGCCGATCACGGTCCAGAAGAAGCAGTTCAAGACCGGTCTCTTCGCCCACGCCCGTAGCCGCATCCTCTTCGATCTGCCCGCCATCGAGAAGCAGGCTGGCAAGGACTTTGTCAAGCTCCGCGTCTGGATCGGCATCGCCAGCACCGGCCGGAACGCTGGCTCCTGCCGCTTCCGCGTGATGCCGGGCCTGGACCGGAACAGCCTGGCCAACCCGCTGTGGGATCGGATCGCCCAAGACTTCCCCGCCGACTGCCAGGCATTCGCCGCCGCCATCGGCGGCAAGCGGCGCAACTGGTTGCTGAAGCTCCAGGGCAGGGACATCGAGACCGCCGCCATCGGCAAGGTCTTGGGCGAACTCAAGCCCCATGATGCCGCCCTGCGCCAACAGTTTGCCCGGCTGACCACAGCCAAGCCGACTCCGGCGGACACCCAGCTCCTGACCTTCTTCCAGACCTGCGTCGAGGCCAAGCAGGCTGTGGGCGAGTGCGAGAAGGCCTTCGCGCTGGCCGAGAAGACCCTGGACTTTGTCGAACGCGAAGCCCCCCGCCCCGAACTGCGCGCCCAATTCGCCGCGCTCAGCAAGGAATACGCTGCCCTGCGCCAGCAGCCCAATGCCCCGGCAGACCAGCTCGCCACTCTCTTGAAGCGCTGCCGCACCATTCGCCGGGCGACCATTCTCTCCCATCCGGCGCTCGACTTCGGAACCTTGCTGATCAGCCAGTCCCC
This sequence comes from Victivallales bacterium, assembly GCA_018648945.1. The sequence continues at coordinate 15 of JABGQJ010001350.1, read as the reverse complement.
GCCGCCGGGCTACAG
>JABGQJ010000135.1 GCA_018648945.1 Victivallales bacterium | reverse complement strand
CGGCGAGAGCCCAGGCAACTCCGTCCCGCCCAAGCTCGCGGAGCTGGCCGTCGTCGCTGAACCTCGCCCATGCCTCTTGCCCAGAGGAGGAAGAGCCACGAATCACTCGGAAGCCACGAGGGGAGGGAATGCGGTCAGTCACGGGCGAACTCCTTGGCGGTGGACGAGGCACCCGTCATTTGGCCATGAGCCCCGTCTCTGTTGCGCTCGCAGTGGTAGGGCGATGCCATAGCGAACGCCAGAAATCACGGTCTGTCTTGTAGGGATCAATGGGGTCCTTGATTGCATCGAAGGTGCTGGGTAGCACGTCGAATCGCTTCATCCAGCGGATGTAGTGTTGGTTGGGCCGTGTGCCGGGCATATCATGGCGTCCGGCGCTTTCCTGCCTCACCTTGGCCGCACGGATGGCCGCCAGTATCGTCTGGTAGTCTGGATCGTTGGTGTCGCGGAAGACGACTGACTGGCCATACCCGTCCTTGCACCATCCGTACCCACCCGCCTCCTTGGCAAGGGGGGCCAAGAGGATCATGGATTTCTCCGGGCGGGTCAGGTTGTAGAGGTTCAGGCAGTGCTTGGGGCTGTTCATTCTGCCCTTTCGGACGCGTCGACCCATTGATGCGGCCGAGTCGTGGCACCAGAGGCAGCGGTTGTTGACGATCCCGTCCAGGGGCTTCCCGATGGCGACTTTGGGGTTGTTTTCCAGCGCTCCCGCAACGGCGCTCCTTGCGTGGTTGTAGACCGCGTATGTGCCAGCAAAATACGCACTTGCCTCGACCCACAGCCGCACCGTGTCGTACTCGCGTCTGGACAGCTTCACTTTGTGGTGACTGCCATCGATCTTCTGCATCAGTGGGCTTGCCCCCGTACCGAACGCGTAGGGCCGATGGCCTCGGAACTCCGTGTTGTAGCGACCGAACATGTCGCTGATCTGGTTGTGGGCAAACAAGGCATAGAAGCTCTGTGTGAACCACTCATTCTTGTCGCCCGTCAACACCACGCGTCCCGTTGGTTTCTCGGCGTTGTGGCAGCCTATGCAGTGTTTGTCCAGGATGGGCTGAATGTCTCGCGGGTAGTCGAAGACATCGGGCACTCCGGGGACTGGTTTGATCCGGCTCGGGGGACGTTTGAGGGCCAGCAGGGCACTGCTCGGCTTGGCGACGGCAGCCTTCGTGCGAGGCTCGTGACAACCGACGCATGCCTGTGCTTCGCCGGGCATGACCATCGTGTAGCTCTGCATCCGTTTGACTGCCAAGCCCTTCTCGTCGAGCGCCACGAAGTAGATCGCGCGAAGGGGCGGAGCCTCGAAGGAGGCGGACCCATCGGCTTCGACTGGCACGGTGCCTAGAACCCGGCGGAGCGTGTGCGTGCCGTCCATGCTGATCAGCCCAGGGAGTGAAAAGTAGCTGATCGGCTTGGGGAGATCCTCAAGCACCAGCAGCTCTTTGATCGTGCCGGGCGTGATTCCTGCCATCTCCATATCGCGCCCTTCGTAGATGTTGGCCACGATCATCTGTCCGGTCGTCTTGCGCAGGTCGATGCGTGGGGAGATGACACGTTCGCGGGGGCGAGGGCGGATGACTCTGGGGTCATGGACCATCTTCTTGCCGCGGAAGATCTGTTGAGTCCGGCCATTCGCTCCAAGTACGAGCAGGCTCTTGTCTTCGGCTGTTAGGAAGCAGTCCTCCGACAGGGGGAATGGATCCCGGAAGCCGCTGCGTCCCCCGCCGAACCATGGGATGCCCGAGGGCCAGAAGTAGTGGTATCTCAGGTCTCTTTCGGGGCTGACTTGGCGTGCTGCGGAGGAATCGTCCGGTCCGGCCTTGATGTCGACGACCATCACATTCCCGGCGTTCTCGCGCGCCCCGGCCGGGGGCGAGAAGACCGACACTAGCCTGTCAGTGCCGGGAATCGGCAGGGGGTCACATTTCGAGAAGACCAGTTCAGGCGGGCGCACGGTTCCTCCGAAGAGGAGCATCTGGCCCGTCCCGTCTGGATTCATGACCCAGAGGTCGCGGTAGGAGCCGATGGCACTGTCCACGTACTCCCAACGGGTATAGACTACCTGGCCGTTCGGAAGCACGGCTGGCCGGTCGTCACGGACGCTGTTCGCGGAGAGGCATAGCAGGTTGTTTCCGTTGCCGTCAATTCGGTAGAGAATCGCAGCCTGCACATGGTTGCACGGGATGAAGCGGCGCCCTCGGCTCGACACGAAGATGATGCCACCATCGGGCAGGTAGGCTGGGTCCGTGTCGTCCCAATCGCCGAAGGTCAGCTGTTTGAGCCCCGTTCCGTCGGTGTTGATCTCGTGGAGATTGTAGTGTCGCGTGCCGCCCTTGCGGTACGCGAAGAGGATCTTCTTGCCGTCGTAGTGCACACGGGGGTCGCGGATGTTCCCCTTGGCATCCTCCAGTAATACGGTTGGGTGCTTGGTTCGCAGGTTGAGCTTCAGGAGCCTGGAGCCGTCCGGGGGATGGAGGAACTTGTTCGGGTCATCCGACCAGCCACCGAAGTTGGCGTAGTAGTGACCGTCGGCGTAGAGCGCACGTTCGGCGAAGACGATGTCTTCGGCCCCGTCCATCAGTGCCAGTGCCGCATCTGCCAGGTCCGCCTCGGGAGGTGGCGCGGGATGCGGCTTGAAGGTCACGTTATCGATCAGGTAGTCTGCGGCTGATGCTGCCGAGTAAAAACCAACCTGCTTGACCGGCGCGTTGGTCCCCACATAGCAGAAGCGCCGTGTGACGGAGCCCGACGTCTTCCCGCTGGAGAGCGAGATCGTCACGGCCTGACTCGAGGTGCCGTACCCCGTTCCGACGATCTTCAGGTGGTTGACGACCGGGGTTTCGCCGTCATCAAAGCGAAGGTCGCCATGGATGTCGGGTGTTGCTTTGGCGTACAGGCCGGTGTTCTTGAATCTGCCCTTGTCGTACAGCTGGATCTCGTGTCTGTTGCTCGTGGAGTAGACGCGGATGCTGTCGATGTTGTCAGAGCTCTTGGGCTTGGGCTCTGCTGCTGAGTAGGTCACGATACTGAGCGATCTGATGCCAGCCGACGCCGTGTCCAAGATGGCGAAGTCCATCTCCATCGCGTAGTGCGGTACCCCCTCAGCGCTGACCGTCTGCAGCAGGAATCCACCCCCGGCCAGCAACCTGGCACTTGAGGCCCCGCCGAGAACAGTCGGTTTCGCCGTCGGGGAGGCAGCGCTTGCCCTGGGCGTGGTTGTCCACGATGCAAGCGTTCCGGAAGCAGTCGTCTCGAAGTCGCCATTCACGATCTGTTGAGCCAAGGTCGATGGGCCGGCAAGCATGGCGATGGCCACGGCGATCAGACACACGGAGCGTATTCTTGACATCACCACGTACCTGTCTCCAGGATTCCTGTCTTGCATACGGGAGCACTCAATCATCCACCATACAGCAGGAGTACAGTCTTTGGGATGGACATGTTTGGCGAGGGGTTGGACTTTCTTGACCACTCGACCTGGTGCAAGGACCATGGAGGGGGCAGCGCGCCCGCATGGTGCCGCTGCAAGCTGTTCAGAACCAGTCGCCAAGAGGGCCGCGCGATTCGCGCCTCTTCCTCGGCGTTCCTAGGGCGCGAGTTCGAGAGTGCCGACGCGTTCGCAGCGGGTGCTGTCGCCGTTGGTGGGGCGCCACATGACCCAGTTCCCTGTGCCGGTGCGGCGGACGGTGACGTTGGCGCGCATGCGGTCGCCGGGAGTGACGCCGATCTGCTTGAGCGGCACGGTCCATTCGCAGCTCCACTCCTTAGCGCTGACCTTGGCTTGGTAGGTGATGGACTTGGCTAGAGCCGGAGCATCCTGTTGGGAGTCGTTGGCGAGCTTGAAGATGTTGGTCTTGCCGTTGGTGAAGCCGCGCAGGACCAGCGTGTCGGAGTTGGGGCCGTCGGCTGCCTTGAAGGCGAGTTCGATGGCGTCGCAGCTGCCCCACTGGTCACCCAGTTTGCGCTTCTTGGGCAAGGGCGTGGTCATGGCGACGCGGAGAACGGTGCCGTCGTGGCTGAAGGTGGCCGTGGCGGGGGGCTTGACGAGACCGCCGTCGTAGTCGCAGGCGAGGACCATGGGCTTGCTCGCGGGCTTGGCCGCGCGGGGGACCTTCAGGGTCGGGTTGGGCTTGAACTTAGCCATGGCCTTGGGCTTGGGGGGAGGGGCGAGGGTGATCTTGTCGATCTTGTGCAGCACGGGCCAGGAAGCGCGGCGGGCGTCTCGGTAGACTCCGATCTTGGCCACGGGGATGGGCTCGTAGCCAGCTGCCTTGACCATCGCCGGGTCCTTGAAGGTCAAGCTGATGGGCTTGCCAGTGGCGTCCTTGTTGAGCTTGATCCAGTCCTTATCCTTGTCGAAGACCACGTTCTTCTCCACGGTCTGGAGATGGCGGGTGCCCTGGTGGATGTCATCCCAACTGCCGCCGGCGCTGATGTTGCTGCGGAAGATGTTGCGCTTGGGTACGCCGGGATCGTCTTCCAAGACGTTGACTAGGTTGGGGTAGCGTTTGCTCCACAGCTTGTTCTTGTAGGGCATCTTGTGGAGTTGGGTGTGGATCGAACTCTTCGTGTCTTTAGTGAACTTCTTCTGCCAGCCCATGCCACGATTGTCCAGGTGAGCGGCCTTCCAGCAGTCTAGGAAGACGTTGCTGGTGACCACATTGTCGTCGCCGCCACCGATGAAGACGGCGCGGGAGCAGCGCTCGAAGATGTTGCCGTGGATGGTATGTCCACAGTGTTGGTCATCGAGATAGATGGTCATGCCGCCGTGGCCGGTGGCTCCGACGATTTGGTGCCAGTAGTTGTGGCGGAGGATGTTGCCGCGCTGGGTCCAGTCGCGCCCCACATAGTAGGCCCCGGCATCGCCACTCTCGTAGACCGCGTTGTGAATCTCGTTGAGCTCGACAATGTGGTTGTTGCCGGGGGCGGAGAGAGCCATGTGGGGCCCGTGATGAATGAGATTGTGGGCCATGCGGTTACCACAGCCGCTGATGGTGATGCCGGTCTTGTAAGTGCGGGCGCGTCGGGAGTAATGGTGGACGTGGTTGTTCTCCACATTGTGCTTGCTGGGAGTCAGTGTCTTGCGGTCGCCGCCAGACATGGCCATGCCACCTTCGCCTGTGCCATAGACATCGCAGCCGTAGATCTCGTTCTTGGTGCCGCCGCCAAAGGTGACTCCGCGGTGGCCGGTGTTGCGGATGGTGCAACCGACGACCTTGGTACCCGTGCCACCGCTGAAGCGGATCGCGGTGGCCCGACAGGCCTCGGCCGTGAAGCCTTGGAGGGTGACGTGGGACACGTCCTTGCCAGTGACGATGCCGTGAGAGATCGACAGAACGGTTTTGGCACCAGCCTTCGGCGGCCAGAAGTAGAGTTTGGCATTGGCGCGGTCGATGTAGTACTCGCCCGGCGCGTCCAGTTCCTCGGGGATATTCTGGAAGTGGAAGTGGGGCAGGCGGACCGACTCCCCTTGGCCCAGGCCATTCAGTTCGGCTCTGGCGAGGGTGATGGTCCGTCTGGCAATATCGACGCTGGCCAGTTGGTTGTAGGTCCACTCCCAAGTGGAGGAGAGCACGCCGTCGAGGTAGATGTCCCGGATGTTCTGCCAGTGCTTCATGCGGTCGAAGTCGACGCGGATGGTGCCGCCGCGACCCACTTTGCCCTGGCGTCGCATCTCAGAGAACTTGTCGCCCGGATCGATGACTTGCGCGTAGGTGACCTCGCCGGGGAGACGCACACGGTCGATGATCTTCTGGACGGTCAGCTCGTAGCCACGCAGCTTCCGCTCCTGGGGTAGGTAGTGGCGGTAGACCATGTATGGGCTCTCGACATCGGCATTGGGCCACCGGGCCAAGGTCATGCGCTTGCCGCCGATGGAGAGGAAGGCGGGCGGGACACGGTTGCGGGGCTCCATGGACCAGCCGTGGGGCGCGAGCTTCCCGTACTCGGTGATGCCATGCGCCCGCAGATCGACAACGAGGACCTTGGTCTGCGCCGTGGGCTCGACCAGCCGGTCGAGGAACGTCCGGTCTTGGACGGGCTTGAACCACTCCGGGCGCAGGAGCTTGCCGCCGAACAGCGTCACGCGCTCGCCATCGACCGGCGAGATGGTCAGCGGGGCCTCGGCTTTTCCCGAGTCGGCGGCTGTCAGCACGATGGAACGACTGATCTGGTACTGCCCGCCGCGGAGCCGTATCTCAATCGCTTCGTCGTTAGCCTGGCGGTGCTGGCGGGCCTTCTCGATGGCTCGCTGCAAAGAGTCGCCAGGGCCAACCTGAATGGTGTGGACAGCCTGGGAGCCGGAGGCGAAGCTCAGGAGCAAGCATAGGGTTGCGGTAAACCTAGGACTCATGGTTCCCTTTCTACTGTGAAGAGACTTGGCGCTATCCTTGGAGCGCGTCGCGGGGGATGTCGAAGCGGTCCGGATCGACCATCACATCCCGTACTGTGGCATAATGCTTGAAGTGCTTCCAGGCCAGTTCCTTCTCCTGGCCTTGCTGGAGATCGCAACCGAAGCGGAGCAGGAAGTTCCAGTCGGACATACCGTAATGGCAGAGGCCCCAGGTGAAGCCCTGGCCGTCTTCAGGGTCGTCGAACTTGTCGGGGACGTAGGCACCCCCTGCTGGCGGAATGTCCTCCAGAGAGGCGACGACTTCGAAGTTGACGCCATCCTCGGAGTACTGGATCGTGTCCTTCTCCGGCCCGGCCCAGTCCACGATGGCGGCGATGCCGCTCTTCCACGGCCAGACCCAGATCTCGTGGCCGCTGTTGGTGACTGGGTTCAGCGGGTGTTTCACGTAGGGACCTTCCGGATGGTCGCTCACAGCTACGCCCCATTTGGAGTCCGCCGGCATCGCGCCGCCGACCTGGTGCCCCTTGTAATACAGCCAGTACTTGCCGAACCGGGGCAGGATGCCGGGGTCGTGCACCGCCCCGCTGTCCCAGGAGCCCTTCTCCACATACTTAGCCCAGTTCGTGTAGCCATCCCTCTCGTCGGCCAGTTTGCCGTCCGGGGTGGTCCGCAGGATCGGCTCGGGGAGCTTCTCCCAGGGACCATCCGGCGACTCGGCCCTGGCCATCCCAATCACGTTGCGGGCACTGCCGAACGTCCGTGCCTGGTAGCAGAGGTAGTAGGTACCCTCAGCCACGAGGATATCGCTGGTGAACACGCTGAAGTCATCCCACGAACCCGTTTGGCCACGCTCGACGGCTGGTCCGACCTCGCTCCATGCCATCCCGTCTGGACTGGTCGCGTACCAGATGTCGGCGTTCAGCCACCGGTACTTGGGATCGCCCGTGCGGGTGTACCAGACGTAGTACAGATCGTCCACTCGGATGATGGAGCTCGGATCGCGCCGGTGGATGCTCTGCTCGTAGCCAAGTCCCTGCACAGGCTCGTACCGGAAGCGCGTGTAAAGCTCGTTCTCGCTGTCGTCGCACAGGTGACGCGCCATGGCGGCGCTGCGGGGACCGGGTTGGTTGCACTCAGTGCTCATACCGCAGGGATTCCTGTGCTTGTCTCATTGGCGACGTTGACACCATGGCTGCTGGCCTGCCCGTCTGCTCAAATCCAGTGGCTCAGATCGCGGTCCAGCAGCTCCCCGAGCCGGGCATTCTGGTCGGCGAAGATCTGGCGCAGGCGTTTGCGCAGGTCCGGCGGCATGCCCCGCTTCAGGTCGCCGTCGGGAGTGTCTGGCTTCTCGGGTCGAGGGAAGCCGACGGTGCGGTCGATGCTGGGCAGGTCCACCCGCGGCTCCACCCCCAGGAACGAGAATACCGCCTTGGCGAAAGCACGAGGGTCGTTCACGAGGTCATCATAGACCAGCACCTGGACCCGTTCCCGAGGGAAGTAGCGCAATACGCGCGTCAGGTGCTGGTGGTAGTAGCCCGGCTCGACCCACATGCGGAAACGCTGCCACGAGTGGATGTCCAGAACGGTCTCGAAGGGCGTGGTGCCGGGAGCCCAGCAGCCAACCTGCTTCTGCATGAGGTATTGCAGCCAGGTCACCTCGATGGGATTGCGCACGGTCATGGTCAGCTTTACGTCCGGTAGGCTCTCGGCAATCCGCTGCAAGGCCAATTCGTCGACCATGTACGAGTTACTCAACTCGCCCACTGCCTGTTCGCCATCCCATTCCGAGAAGTACGTCTCCTCGTACCAGTCGAGTCCTCGGTAGAAGTCGGCCACGAAGAAGTTGCAGTTGTCGGGCACGGTCATGCGACCCGAGTAGTCCCTGACTTTGCGGGTAGGCACGCAGATGTCTGGGTGTTCCTGGTAGATGTGCCAGAGCCACGTGGAGGCAGCCTTGGCCACTCCGATATGCAGGAAATTCGGCAGCATATAGTCGTCCTCTACCTCGTGCGTTTCTTGCCCATCGGGGGCCGTTTGGGGCGGCCCATCCGGTAGAGTACGGGCCGCTCGACAGACGGTACCAAGGTCCTCTTCCCCGAAGCCTGAGCAATCGACAGCGGGAAGTAGGCCTCGATGTTCCGGTTCACCCCATTTCCCGCGTAGTAGGGCTTGTCCGGCCCCAGTTCTGCCTGGTCCGCCACGTTGGCGATGAGGAAGTCCGGCGTCCGCTCAAAGACGTACAGCGCGCCTCCCGCCTTCGGGTTGCCGATGCCGCCATGCCCGAAGATACGGATGTGATCCGAGTCCACGACCCGCAGGAAGGTGGTGTCGCACTCGGTCTTGCAGCCGTAAAGGGAGACGTTCCGCGCGTTTCGGATCTCCGCGACGGCCAGGCCTTCGCCGCCTTGCGGTTCGAAGTTGTAGAAGTGCAGCGGCTGGCTCGTCCCTTCAATCAGGATTGCCCGCTGGGCGCGCGTGGTCTCCGCGAAGAACTGCATCGCATGGTAGCTGTACCACCTGCCGCCGCCGTTGCCGGTGATCAGGATGGACGGATGGTCCATCGGCGGCTGCTTGTGCTCCTTGCTGCCCTTGAAGCCGTAGACGCGGAGGGCTTCCGTCTCGCAGGCCCGGAAGATGGACCGCCGACCGCACTGCCACTTGAGGGCGTACACCGGCAGCGTGGCCCCCTGATACGAGCTCTTGAACTCCCTTGGGAAGCGGATGCCGAGGAAGGCCACAACCGTTTCCGCCTCGGGATCGTCCGCCGTCTCGATCAGGGGCATGGGCCGCTCGGCACCGCCAGGCCAGCTCTCGGGATCGCGAGCCATGATCACCGAGAGGTGCTGCGCAACGCCGATCAGCTTGGTGTTCGGCTTCAGACGAAGGGGCTTCGTCATCCGGTAGTAGCCCTTGGGGAGGAAGACCACTTCGTTCTCGTCGATGGCCCGTTGGAGGGCTGCGGTGTCGTCGGCGTGACTGTCGCCCTTCGCGTTGTAGGGTGCGGCCTTCACATTCGCCGGGCTGCTCAGCTCCCACGATGGGAAGTTGGGGCCCCAGACATGCGCCGATACCAGATTCGCCGGGGGAGGGGTCCCCACGCTTGTGTCTCGAAGTGGTCCTGGGGTCTTCTTGCCGTCCACGTAGATTGGCGCGGCCAGATCGTAGCCCTTCGTGGGCTTCCCGATCCTGCCAACGGCGAACTCGTTGATGCGCAGCCAGCCTCGCGGGTTGCCCGGGAGCGCGTCTGCCACCGCCACGTCCGCGCCTTGCACATACACGTTGTTCAGGTACACGCTCCGCTCGGAGGAGATGGCGACCGTCTGCTTGCCTGCCAGAGCTTCCTGGTCAAACACGATCCGGCTGTCGATCAGGTTCATGCCCGCGTTGAATGCCCCCCACTTCCCCTTGCCCACAATGACCGGCCCGGGAATCCGCGACACGATGTCCAGCCCCACGGCCGTCAGCGGTCCCCGGCAGGCGCTGAGGATGGCCGCCTCGGTTTGGTAGCGCAAGGTGATCCCTGCCATGGTCGGCGTGGGCGGGCCCCAGTCGACCAGGCGGAGCCCGACGCGCCCGCCGATGACCGTGATGTTGGCCCAACTGCCTCCATTGCTCGTCCCCCCAAGCAATCCCGTATGGCCGCGGGTGGCGTCGATGGTCACGTCTTGGAGGGCCGAGCCTTCGCAGGAGCGGATGTGCATGCCAACCGCCCCCGCATTGCCGCGACCAACCACGATATCGATGTTGATGAACATCGTATTCATCAGCGACCCGCCACCGCCCCGGCCCTTGGTCCGGTCGATCTTGAAGCGCTTGACCTGGTACTGCCAGTGTTCGACGATGGGCTTTGGGTTCTCGGGATCGGCAAAGCCCGGCGAGTTCTCGCGCAGTACGATCTTCGGCCGTGGCCCGCGCCGCGAGCCCACCAGGACGCAGGGCATGTTCTTGTTGTTGATGAAGGTCGCCCGATGGGAGCGCATGTGCACGCCATGCCGCATCAGCAGCGTGTCGCTGACCACGTATGTGCCGCTGGGCAGAAAGCACACCATCTGGGCGTCCCGCGCAAACTCGATCGCCTGTTGCAGCGCCACGGTGGCATCGCGCTTGCCGGTGGGATCGGCCTGAAACGGGGCGGCGGTCACATCCACATAGCCCAGAACGGCCAGTTTCCGATTGCCCAGTTCCGGTGGCACGATCAGCTTGATCCCGTCGGGGACAGGCACCAATACGGGCGGATGAACGTCAGGCGGCAGGTTGTTCGGGCCGAACTCCTGCGCTTGCGCAGCCGCGAGTACGAGCATGGACATGCCCAGTGCTGTGCGCAGCAGGGCTCTGGCTGGACTGTGTGGGGTTTCCGATGGCAGAAGGGCAGGGCAGGGCAAGGGGATAGGCTCCGTACATTTGGCACCGGTGATCTCGCGCACGATACATCCGGCTGCCGCCAAACACAACGGCCAGAGCTCCGCACACGAGTAGACGCAGCCATGCGCCAGGGCTACCGTAGGCCGGTACGCGAGCTGGCTCCCCATCGCCAAGGCCAAGAGGTGACACGGATCATGAAAGCCTGTGAATTCCGCGAGCACTGTGTGAGTATTGCCCACTGGGTGGACTGGGAGAACAGCTGTGACCAGTTCATGGCTGGCGATCCCGACGCCGAGGTACAAGGGATTGCGGTCACTTGGTTGGCAACCAACGCGCGGCTTCGCGAGGCCGCGGCTCTCGGCCTGAACTTCGTGATTGCCCACGAGGGTGCGTTCTACCCCCAATACGCGAAGTCCGAGAGCGGAGCTCGGCACCATGCGGAGAAACGCCAGCTGGTCGATGAACTGGGGCTGACACTGATGCGTTGCCACGACACGTGGGATCGCATGCCCGAGGTCGGCATTCCCGATGCGTGGGCGCAGTTCCTTGGGTTTCCCACCGATCCGCGCCCGGTCGAGTCCTTTCACCGTATCTGCCACGTAGGGCCAAGCACGCTTGGCGAGGTGGCGCGGCGGGTCGCCGAGAAGGTCCGGCCGCTCGGGCAGGAAGTCGTGCATGTGGTCGGCGCAGAAGGCACCCCAGTGACGCGAATGGCCGTGGGCACCGGGGCGATCACCCGGTTGCCGGAGATGTACGAACTTGGGGCCGATCTGTTGCTCGTGACTGATGACGGGATCAGCACCACGGCTGCCGGCCTCTATTCCCACGACCTCGGGGTTCCCATGCTGGTCGTGAATCACGCGACCGCAGAACTGCCTGGGATGATGGCCATGGTCGGCTACCTGGAGGGGGTGGTCCCTGGCGTCCCGACCCGCTACCTGCCGGGCGAGTTTCCCGCCCCGGTTGTTCTCTCGTAGCACGATCCTGTCGCTGTGGCCGAAGCGTGGGCTCGGGGAGTGGTCCCCGACCATGCGCCCACATTGGTGTGACGGCTGCCGTCACACCTTCCCGAGCTTGGCGTACCTGGGGTGGAGCTCGATGGTATCGACGTAGCGGTTGTGGAGATCACGGGCGCGTTCGAGGAGGGGTTTGCTCTCGGGATCGTCGGCCAGGTCGTTGGTTTCGTGGGGATCGGTCGCAAGGTCGTAGAGCTTCTGTTTCCCGTCCTGATAGAGGATGGCCTTGTGCTTGCCGAAGTAGATGGTGCGGCACTCGCCTTCGATGATGCACTCGGCGACGAGGTGGTCGCGCCAGGGGACGTCCTGCGGAGCATCGCCGCAGAGGGGGAGCAGGTTGCGGGCGATAGTCATCTTGGGCATTCGCTTAGCCCCGGCTGCCTCCAGAATGGTGGCGGTGACATCGACGCTAGTGACGAAGTGGTCGCGGTCGCGCCGCGCCTTAGCGATGCCCTTGCCGACGAGGACGAGGGGGACGTGACAGGCGGGTTCGTAGGGGATGGCCTTGGTCAGGTGGTTGTGGGCCCCGAGCATGTCGCCGTGGTCGGAAGCGAAGATAAACAGGCCGTTCTCTGCGAAGCGGGAGTTGCGCCAGGCATCGTAGACGCGCCCGACAGCAGCATCGACCATTTCGACCTGCCGGTAGTAGTAATAGCCGTAGAGACGGACGCGCTCCTCCGACCAATTGCCGTAGCCGTAGCAGCGCGCGCGCTTGATCGGTTTGCTGGGATCGCAGGCGGGGGGGAGGGGAGGGAGTTGGTCGCGGATGAGGTCGGTGACGCCGACCTTGTTGGGGGGCGTGGCGGGCGCGAAGGCTTGGTAGCAGCAGTCGTGGGGGTTGAGGAGGCCGACGTTGAGGAAGAGGGGCTTGCGACCGTTGAACTTCTCCAGGATGCCGGACGCCCCGGCGGCGAGGGTGGTGTCGCAGCGCTCGCCGTAGATGTGGAAGGGCTCGAGGAGCGTAAAGCTCTTGGTCTCGTCTCGCCCTGGCACGTGCCATTTCCCGAGATAGAGGCAGCGGTGCGTTTCCTGCAGCCACTGCCCGAGATCGGGGGCGGATTCGAGGATGGGGCCACGATTGTTGAGGACGCCGTGCTCGCTGGGCATGCGTCCGGTATACCAGGAGGAGCGGGCCGGGCAGCAGATGGGGGTGGCGGAATAGGAGGCGTCAAAGGAGGTGCCATCGGCAATGATGCGGTCGATATTCGGAGTGTGGACCGACTGGTTGCCGTTGGCGGAGATGGCCTGCCAGGTGAGTTGATCAACGTGCACGAACACGATGTGAGTGGGGTCTGGCATGGCTAGCTGATCTCCACCAAGGCGAGGGAGAGGAGGAAGGTGGTGATGAAGAGCGGCCGGTTCTGATCGTCGATGATCCAGTGGGTGGGGATGGTAGCGTGGCCCGTTTGCAGAACCGAGCGGGTGGTCTGTCCCGCCACGGTGTGTTCCCCCTGCATCTGCAATCGCTGGTCAGGGCGCACGCCACTCGCCCCCTCGACCAGGGCGAAGTGGGGCTTGGCGGCGAGGTCCAGAGAGGGGAGGAGGTCGATCAGGCCGCCTTGGCAGGTCAGGGGGGTGTCAAGGGCTGCTTTGTGGGTGCCGCCATCGCGGGTGAGTTCATAGCCCGTAGGGCTGGCCTTTCCCGTCTGGCGGGTGGAGAGGAGCTTGACCCGGCGGGGGTTTCCTGCCCGATGCAGGACATGCTGCAGACGCCATTCCCGGAGGCTGCGCCAGTCGTCTTTGGCGCAGACGAACTCGCCAGTGACCGTCTCTACTTTGTGGATCACACGCTTGGTCCGGTAGACTGTGCGGTCTGCCTCGGGCGTACGTTCGATGGCCAGGCTGCCGATGACCGCGTTGGTGACCTTGAGTCGCTTCGCCCCCACTCGCCACTCGACGATGTCGAAGGTCAGGGTCTGCGTCCGCGTAGGATCGCTGGAGCTGCCTTTGGGAAGCTCGTAGTCTGCCAGGTAGTCGGGCAGGGGGTCGAGGGCGGGCGTCTGGTCGGTCGTTTGCGGGGCGCTGATGGCGGGGAGTTGGCTGACCAGTATGGCCACGGCGGTCTCCTTGAGCATATCGCGTCGGTTCATTGCAGTTTCCTGGGTCAAGGGCGTCTCTTCATTCGGGATTGAGCAAGATACACGCTTTCCTGGGGCGTGCGATGCGTCCGTCTTGCCAACGGAACCAGCGGCGTGGTCCGCTGTCTGGTCTGTGTCGGGGGGCACGGATGGTGTTGGTTCATGTCAATTCCCAGAACAGGAAACGACCCATGAAGATTCTCGGCATTTCGGGTAGCCCACGCAGGGACTCGGTG
>JABGQJ010001349.1 GCA_018648945.1 Victivallales bacterium | reverse complement strand
CCGGCGCACGCCAAGGCCTTTACCAGCGATGTGATTCGGGGCAGTGCCGAGGCCAAGCAGATCGAGGTGGACATCAGTGGCTTCCAGCAGTTCTGGCTGGTTGCCCAGGACGGCGGCGACGGCATCGGCTGCGACCACTCCGCCTGGGGCGATCCCGAACTGGTCGACAGCCAGGGGAAAGCCACCCTCCTCACCGCCTTCAAGCCCAAGTCCGTTACCGTCGGCTGGCAGAAGCTCTTCACCAATCAGGACGTGGACCGCAAGCCGATCACGATCAAGAAGAAGCAGTTCAAGACCGGTCTCTTCGCCCACGCCAGCAGCCGCATTCTCTTCGACTTGGTAGGCATCGAGAAGAAGACCGGCAAGGACTTCGTCAAACTCCGTGTCTGGATCGGTATCGCTAGCACGGGTCGTGAAGCTGGTTCCTGCCGCTTCCAGGTGACCCCCGGGCTGGACCGCAACAGCCTGGCCAATCCCGTCTGGAACCTGGTCGCCCAGGACTTCCCCCGTGACTGTCAGGCCTTTGTCGCAGCTGTCGGCAACGGGCGGCGGCGGGAGTGGTTCCTCAAACCCATCAACCGCAAAGTCGAGGCCGCTGCCATTGGCAAGGTCCTGGACGAGCTGAAGCCCCACGATGCCGCCCTGCGCCAGCAGTTCGCCAAGCTGACTGCCATCAAGTCGGCCCCAGGCGACACCCGCCCGCTGACCTTCTTCCAGGCCTGTGTTCAGGCCAAGCAGGCCGTGGGTGAATGCGAGAAGGCCTTTGCTCTGGCCAAGAAGACCCTCGATTTCGTCGAACGCGAGGCCCCCCGTCCCGAACTGCGAGCCCAATTTTCCGCGATCCGTGCTGAGTACGCGGCGTTGCGCGAGCGCCCCGACGCGCCGGCCGACCAGTTGGCCTCGGTCCTAAAACGCTGCCGCACCATTCGTCGGGCGACCATTCTCTCCCATCCGGCGCTCGACTTCGGAACCTTGCTGATCAGCCAGTCCCCGCCGCCGGGCTACAG
>JABGQJ010001348.1 GCA_018648945.1 Victivallales bacterium | reverse complement strand
GACTGGCAACTGGCCATCATCTACACGGGGTTGATGTACATGGTGCATGTGGTGATCAGCCGAATGATCGTGGAGACCGGGGCCTTCCACATCGGGACCTACGTCTATCCAGGCGTGATGATCTGGAGCTTCCTGGGCGCAGCGGCCCTGGGCCCGCGGACCATGCTGATCATGTTTCTGGTCTCGACTATCCTGGTGAGTGGCCCCGGCTGGGCACCCATGCCCTTCTTCGTGCAAGCGCTAAACCTGGCGGACGTCTCGAAGGTAAGGGTCGGTCGGATGGCGAAGACAGGGATTGTCGTGGTGATCCTGACCCTGGTGGTCTCGCTGGCGTGCACCATCTACTGGCAGTACGATCAGGGCTCACCGACCACCGGCTGGCCCCGTTCCACGGCGCGTTTCTCCTTCGAGAACATGGTGGAGATCAAGCAGACGCTGCGCGGGCAAGGCACACTGGAGCAAGCGGAGAAGGTGCGCGGCTGGGCACGCTTGCGGCACCCCTCCCCCAGCTGGCCGCAGGTTTCGGCCTTCGGGATCACGCTGGCCTTGGCCTTGGGAGTGGGCATCTGTCGCCTGCGCTTTGCCTGGTGGCCTTTCCATCCCATGGCCTTCGTGTTCCTCGGCGGCTACCCGGGGTACTACCACTACTTCTCGTTCTTCCTGGGCTGGCTGATCAAGAGCATGGTCACCCGCTACGGCGGGGGGAAGCTCTACCAACAGCTCAAGCCCCTGATGATCGGGGTGCTGGCCGGCGCCATGCTCGGCAAACTTGTCCCCATGCTCGTCGGTCCCATCGTCTACTTCGTCGGCGGGGGATGATGAGGGGAGATTGACCACGAAACCAAAGCGAACTTCGAACATCGAAGGGGGAAGGGGAAAGAGTGGGAAGAGGGGAGAGAAGGGAGGGCTGGGGGAAGCGCTCAGACTTGGCGAAGCCTGCGCGGTCCATGCTGTCCATCGTCCATGGCGTCCATGCGCCGCAGGCAGGTCCATGTAGTCCATGCCGTCCT
>JABGQJ010001347.1 GCA_018648945.1 Victivallales bacterium | reverse complement strand
CGTCGACTCCGTCCAGCGAGACGAGGCGGGTGGAGACGAGGGTCATGTCACCGAGTCGGGTCGTGCAGCCCGAAGAGAGCATCAGGGCGAGCCCCATGGCAAGCATGCCCCGTCGATAGAGGGTTGCTTTCATCGGGTGGTTTCCTTCGCAGTTTCTGCTGCCTGGAGGAACACGGGCGTGCCGGGGAACAGTGGGGAGGACCCGGCCCCACTGCCGGACGTACAGGGCCGCGGGTCGGGAGTCCAGATTCCGCGGTGAGCCCCTGCGCCGGATTGGGGGTTTGCTTCGCCATGCACTCTCATGGGCACCTTGACACAGGCAGGGCTCGCCTTTAGGTTCGCTGCGGCCTGCCAAGGTGAGTGATCTGGCTCGACACTGCAAAGGGCGAACCGAATGACTGGTCTCCACGCGATCCTCCCCCGTCTCCTGCTCCTGGCGTTGCTGCCTTGGGCGGGGCGTGCTGGTACGGTGTTCGTCAACAACCAGATGGGTGACGACGCCCGGGATGGTGCCGCGGCGGAACAGGCGGTGCGGAGTCTGAAGCGGGCGGTCGCGCTCTGCAAGCCCGGCGACACGCTGCGCTTGGCCAACACTGGCGAGGTGTATCGCGAGAGTCTGCGCTTTGGCACGCGCGGCGGCACGCCCTCGGCCCCCATTGTGGTGGAAGGGCAGGGGGCGGTGCTCTCCGGCCTGCGCCCGATTCCGCCAGCAGCCTGGGAAGATCGTGGTGAGGGCCTCTTTTTCCATGCCAACGGCATGCGGCGAAGCATGGGAGCATCCCGCCCTTTCCTCGTCAGCGACGGCAAGATGGTCCCGCAACGCCGCAAACCGACCGGGCTCGGGGTGGGAGAGAGTTGCTGGAACAAGGACGGCATCTACTTCCGAGCCGCTCCCGGCAAGACCGCCGCCGACTACCAGCTGGGGGGCACGATGCTGGTCTCCGGGCTGATCCTGACCGGTGGCAGCTATATCGAGGTGCGGGATCTCGTCTGCGAGAACTTCGCCAACGATGG
>JABGQJ010001346.1 GCA_018648945.1 Victivallales bacterium | reverse complement strand
GATGCCCGAAGCGCGATCAGCGCCGCCATGGCCTCCCTGGGACGCCTCGGCGAGCAGCGCGACAAGCTCCGGGCTCGGGAAACGAAGCTGCTCGAACTGATGATGGGCGGTTTCCGCTTCGAGCGGGACGAGCAGGCAGGCGACATCGTCGAGAGTGCGTGGCAGTGGTACCGCGACGGCTGGCAGGAGAGCGACTGGTTCGACGGTGAATCGACGATTCGCACGGACAACATGGAGAACTTGAGTAACGCTGTCCTCAAGAAGTTGCGCAAGGACCGGGCCGAGCTGGGCAAGCTGGTCGCCAGGATCGAGAAGCTGCAGAAGGCCGTGATCGACGCCATGGGGCCCAAGGTGGACAAGGTCGTCGCCCACTACCCGGCGGCGATAGCCAAGGCTTCATGGCACCGCAAGAAGAGCCTGGAGACCGATCGTGCATTCTGGACGGACCAGAAGCAGACGCTGCTGGCCGAATTGTACGAGGCCGCAGGCTGGTACGAGCAGGCGGCCAAACACATCGACCTCACGGTGTTCGCGGGAGACGGGGCGCGTTCGGCGATGGCGCTGATGCGCGCCAAGCTCGCCGGGAACATCGCCGAGAAGCACCACTGGAAAGCCAAGCTGCTGCAGGCGACGAACCAGCCGGAGGCGGTCAAGAAGCAGATGACGGAGGTGACCAAACGTCAGGTCGAAGCGCTCGAAGCGCTGCGCGAGGTCGCCAGCATCCAGCCAAACAACGAAGGCATCAAGCGACAGCTGATCAGCCTCGAACTGAAGTTGCTGGGGATGGTTGCAGCGAAACTGGAGAACGAGAAGCGCCTCAGTTTCGGCGCGTTCGCCGCCTACATGAAGGACCGCGGCTTCGAGATGGACAAGGAGGACACGTGGTGGAACACGCTGAAGGAGTGGAAGGGCCTGTGGTGGGGGACGGGACCGGTCAGCTACGCCTCGGCGTTCACCGGCCGAGTCGACATGCTTGGGCAGACCGCGACCATCGTGAACAAGGAGGTCGCCCAGTACCACGT
>JABGQJ010001345.1 GCA_018648945.1 Victivallales bacterium | reverse complement strand
ACGCTCGGGCTGCCCGCCGAGCATCCGGCCCTGCAACCCGAGGCGCCCTGGACGCTGGAGCAGTGCCGGGATGTCCAGCGGCTAGTCGGACTCCATGAACCCAAGCTTGAGCTCCTGGACCGAGCCCTGACCGCCCCCGATCCGCAGATGCCGACGGTGGACTCGTTCTCCTTCCTTCTTCCCTACATGGCGGATGCCCAGGAACTGGTGGGTTGGCTGGCCATCTCCGCCCAGTATAGGGCGGCAACGGGCGACTACGCGGGATGCTTCCGGGATCTGGATCGGGCAGCACGCATGGGCAATCTGGTCTGTCGCGGCGGGAGCCTGGTCGAGTACCTCGTGGGGTTCAAGTGCCAGGCTGTGGCAGCAGATGCGGCCTGGATGGTTGCCCGGCGGGAAGATATTCCGCCCGAGCTGCTGATCCAGGCGGCACGTCGGTTCCTGCGCGTGCTGGACGATGCGGAGCCCTTCGTGGAAGCCATGCGCCTGGAGCCGTTGCCGGTGATGAATGCCATCGCTGAAGTGTACGTGAATCCGGACTTGCTTGATACCTACGATGGCAAGCACGAGGAGAGTGGCCGATTGGCCGAGATCCGGCGCGCTTCCCGAAGGCTCGTGTTCCGGCTGCGCGGCAGCACACTCGAGACCACGACAGCCAACCTGCGGTCGGCCTACCAGCACCTTGTCGCCATCGCGGAGCAACCCTATTCCCTAGCGGTCAGCGAGGCATACGGGGACTTCATAGCACGCCTCGATGAGAGCGCCATGCGGCAGTACCGGGGGGCGGCACGCGTGCGCGACCCGATTGGGCTCATGGCGGCACTGACGTTCATGCCCCCGCTGGGCACGGCCCACCGCAAGGTCGCGGGACGCGATGCCCGGTTGCGCGGTATGGCCCTGTTCCTGGCGATCCAGGCCTACGAGAAGAAGCACGGGGCGTTGCCTGAGCGCCTGGATCAGCTCGTGCCGGACTACCTGCCCCGCGTGCCCGAGGATCCCTTCGACGGCAAGCCCTTTCGCTATCTGC
>JABGQJ010001344.1 GCA_018648945.1 Victivallales bacterium | reverse complement strand
CCTGCGGGTGATCCGCCGGATGCAGCACCCAGTCGTTCAGGTCGTCGCAGATGATGAATAGCACGTTCATTGAGTTGCTGCTTGGTGCTGCCATGGTCATTCCTGTCCGGCTGGGCGGCGAGTTCCCGAGATTCATGGTGGCGGCGCGGCCGCACCAGGCGCTGGTTTGGCTGGCGACGCGATGTCGAGGTCGTAGTGGAGGCGAAGGAACTCCCGCAAGGCAGTCGCCATGCACGTGGCGAACCTGGACCTCTGAGTCCGTGTGTTCCGCGCATCAGGAAGGGTCTCGATCTGGACCGCGTCAACCCGCACGCCCTGCTGACGCGAGCTGTGGGCGAAGATGTCGTAGGAACCGTTGAAGTAGACCAGGTCATGGTCGGGCGTACTCGACTCCTTGGGACTGGGGAACCGGGCGCTGGGAGTGGCTGGCCGACCGCGCGGCTGGCCAGCGGCGTTGGTCAGGGCGGGATAGAGTTTGCTGTACGCTTGATCGACAAGGCTTGCGAGGCTCTGTGGTCCCCGGACAAGACTGGCGACTTCGCTATCCGTCTTCTTGCGAGATGCCGCATGCCGCATCGTGCTGCGTGCGCGGATGGCCTTCGCGAGTGCCGTGTCCGGGGTGGGGTGGTTCCCGTCCTCCTTGGCACTGAGCTCTCGACCTCGGAGGAGGTACCCGTACATATCCACGGACCGCTTGGCACTCATCCCATGCAAGTCCAACAGAACGCCAGCCCCGTGGCTCGCTTCGACCGACTTGACTGCGTACGCCGCGCACGCATGGAAATCCCCATGGATGCGCTTGGCCCGTGCCGGCGGGTCAACGCGCTTGCCTCCGACGTCGAACCAGCCAGCCCTCACGTTCCGTTCCCATGACATATTTGGATCTACCACGGCTCGTGAGGCAAGGTTGATCACCAGATGCGGCCGCCGTTGCACGCCATTCGCGTCGGTGTAGGCCAGTTCAGAGCACAGCCGTCGGGCCAGCTTCGACGTGGATACGTCCCGGATGCCCCGCTTTCTCAATGGCATGCCC
>JABGQJ010001343.1 GCA_018648945.1 Victivallales bacterium | reverse complement strand
GTTCCCCTGGCTCAAGCGCGAGACGGCCAATCCCTTCATCGAGCGGCACGACAGCCGGTTCGATATCTGGACCCCCATCACGTCCCACATGCCCCCCGACAAGATGGCGCAATACCGCGCGGCCCAGAAACGGGGCGACGAGGTCTGGGGCTATGTCTGCTGCGGGCCCGGCAAGCCCTATGCAAACTTCTTCATCGACTTCCCTGGCGTCGATCCACGCGTTCTCGGGTGGCAGTTCTACCAGCATGAACTCACCGGCTTTCTCTACTACTTGATCAACCATTTCCAGCCGAACGAGAACTGGAACATGAAGGGCCCCAAGTGGCCGGAGAAGCCATGGAATCCTGTCTCCTTCCGCACCAATAGCGACGGGATCCTCATCTACCCCGGCCCCGACGCAACGCCCCTGGCCAGCACGCGTCTGGAGAACCTGCGCGACGGCATCGAGGACTACGAAGCCCTGGCCATGCTTGCCGAGGCGGCGCGCAAGCTCCGTGCCAAGGGCGGCGATGCGGAGCTGTTGGCCCAAGCCGAAGCCCTGCTCAAAGTCCCGACCGAGGTCAGTGCTTCCTGGAAGGAGTACACGCAGGACCCCGCCGTCATCGTCAACGCCCGCCAACAGGTGGACAAGCTTCTGCAGAAGATGCTGGCCTTGCCATAGCGGCTCGCGGGTGAGTGCTCGGCAGCGGGGCCGTGGCAACGGAGTCCCCTCCGCTCGGACCTGGCTCGCCAGATCAGTGCTCCTTGACTCGGGGGGCTCCCCAGAATACACTGCGCCCCCATCCGTGGCCCAAGGGGGCGTCCAGCAACTGCCTTTGGGGGCACCGCGATGCAGAGATCGACAAGAGTATTCGTATGCGCCGCAATGATGGCGGCTTTGGGCACGGGGTGTCGTGCGCGGGCGGCCGGTCGGGCGACCGAACTGCCGCTAGGGATCGTGGTGACATACGAGACGGGTCCCACCGCGTTCAAGACGGGCCGCTACCGAGATGGCATGTCGGCAGTGGTCGATGCCGATGGCCCGGGCTTCACGCGGGC
>JABGQJ010001342.1 GCA_018648945.1 Victivallales bacterium | reverse complement strand
CCCGCCCTGCACAGCATCTGCCTGAGCAACGAACCCCTTGCCACGAATCTGACGGGGTGCGCTGTCAGCGCCAAAGCCTGGCCTGAATGGCTCGTGAAACGCCATGGCGACATCGCCACACTCAATCGTCACTGGGGGACCGAGTACGACGGCTTTGCCGAGATCCCGATCCCTGGCGCCGAGTTCAAGTCGTCTCCCATGACCGTGGACTTCGTGCGCTTCAACCAGGAGACCTTCGCCGAGTTCCATGCCTGGATGGCGGGTGTCATCCGCGGAATCGCTCCCGACCTGCCGGTTCACGCCAAGATCATGATGAGCGCCCACTTCGGTCGCGGCTTGCACGGCATGTGGAGCGTCTCCCCCGAGCTCTTCGCCGAATTCAGTCAATACAACGGCAACGACTGCTGCAACTGGTCGCGGCGCGGCGGCGACTGGTCCACAGGCTGGGCTGGCATGGAGAGCGGCTACGACTTCCAGCGCAGCATGGCCGACATGCCCGTCTTCAACTCCGAAAACCACATGATCATCGACCGCGACCACAATGTGATCTCGCCTGATCACCTCTACACCGAGTTGTGGCAGGGCGCGATCCACGGGCAAAGCTCCACCACGTTCTGGGTCTGGGAGCGCACCAGTGCCTTCACCAATGCCACCTCCGGGGGCATCCTCCACCGTCCCGACGGAGTCGAGGCCCTCGGGCACTGCAATCTGGATCTGAACCGGCTAGCGGCAGAGGTCACCACCATCCAGCGCGTCGCTCCAGAAGTGGGGATTTTCTGGTCCGCCTCCTCGATCATTCAAGGCGACACGCATCGCTTGGCCATGGCCCGCGCCTACGAGGCCGCTGCGTTCCTCGGTGTCCAGCTCGGTTTCGTTACCGAGCGTCGTCTTGAGGCCTTGGCCCGGGGCGAGACCAAACGTCCGCTGGACACGCTCAAGGTCCTGCTCGTCCCCCAAGTCACCCACCTCTCCCCCGAGGCCCGCGCCGGACTGGCCAAGCTCTCCAAGCGGATCAAGGTCATCGTGGTCGGGGACGCCC
>JABGQJ010001341.1 GCA_018648945.1 Victivallales bacterium | reverse complement strand
TCATTCTAGGTGCAGTTGGAGTACTTCAGTTTGATGTGGTCATGCATCGCCTTAAACATGAGTACAAGGTTGAAGCTATCTATGAGAGCATAGGAGTCGCTACTGCGCGCTGGGTCGAGTGTGAGGATGCAGCAAAGTTAGATAAATTCAGACAACGCAATGCAGATAATCTTGCAATAGATGGCGGCGGCAACCTAACTTATTTAGCTCCAACTAGAATAAATTTAGAGCTAGCTAAAGAGCGTGCTCCAGAAGTTGAATTCCACGCAACTCGCGAACACTAAATTTTTTTATATTTTTTTGTATTGAACGGTTGCATAAATGACATAAGATGATTACAATACGCAACTCACAAATTGTGTTATTAATTGTGAATTGGAGAGGTGACAGAGCTGGTTGAATGTACCGGTCTTGAAAACCGGCGTAGGTTAATAGCTTACCCAGGGTTCGAATCCCTGCCTCTCCGCCAAATTATCTATATTCCCTTTCTCACTTCCAATAGCCTAACGATGCACTCTATTGGATCTGCTTCTATTGCATTGCTGTACTCTATCAGCTCAACAACATCTAATCTCCGCTCACCTGTCTCTATCTTACCAATAATTGAGTGATGTACATCTAGTCGTTCTGCCAGCTCTCTTATAGTTAAGCCAGCCCCCCTCCTCTTCTCTTTAAGCCATGCTCTAAGAATCTTCCCATCTGTACTATATATTGACTTTATCATCTTGCACAAAATATAACTATAGTGTATTATTTATCAAACATCGAGACTTAACCATCTCGACATTATTTGATTTATTTTTTTAATGCATGGGAGCTATAAGACAGATGACGATGAAGCAATTAAGCTATGCTATTTTTACAGCAACAATAACGACCCTTTCTATTACTTCCGCCGCAGATGACCTCGGCACACTAAAAAATACTGCAGTGGATAAGGCTCTCTCCTTAGGAAATACTGCTACAGGATATGCTGAAGATAAAATTGAGTCACTACTGGAAAGAACGGAGGTGTCAATTGATGCTATTAAAGGATCAAAGC
>JABGQJ010001340.1 GCA_018648945.1 Victivallales bacterium | reverse complement strand
CCCGAAACCTGGCCCGGGTCAAGGGGCTGCCCCTGGTCCCGCTCTACCCCTGGTCCGCCGCCGCAAAGCCCGAACGGGTGATCCACGTCCGGATCCTCCGCTTCGATGCCAATGCCACCGGGGAGGTCGTCCTCACTGCCTGCGTGGGGATCGACGGCAACTGGCGCGAGGAGGCCATCGATGTGCAAGCGACGTCCAACCAGCCCAACGACATCGTGCCCGCCCAGAGCGAAGCCCTGGCCGAACTCGCCCGCCGGATCGCCGCGTTGTAGGCACAAGAAGAGGAACCACAGATTCCACCACACCCACGAACGGAAGGACACCCGGATTGGCTTCGTCCCCATTCCGTGGGTTTCGTGCGGTTCGTGGCTCTGAGTTCTCCCGTCGAGCGAGAGATCCGGCCGGCGGTGAGGTGCGCTAGCGCTCGGGCGTGGGAATGGGGTCGCAGGTGGCGCGAGGATCGCCGTCGTGTTTGAGCCAGCGGTCGAGCCAACTCAGCATGGCTTCGCGGGAGAGGTCGGGGATGCCGTGGCCGTCGCCGAAGACGAGGAAGGCATGGGCTGGCTCGGCGTCGAGTAGGCGATAGAGCTCGCGGAGCTTGAGATGAAGCATGACGCGGTGCGCCTGACCGGTCTCGTCCCCGTCGTTAAGGGCGAACCGCTCCAGTAAGGGCCGAGGAGCGACGAGGGCCATCATCTCGTGGAAGTCGCAGGCGACTTGGCGGCCGGCCAGGAAGTCCTCGCGGATCTGGGGGATGTAGATGTACCACCGGTCGCGCGACCACTGAAGGGGATTGGGGTTCTCGCGGAAGGTGAGGCCGGCGCAGTTGGGGGCGGCACAGCGGATGCGTTCATCGTAGGCCGCCAACCAGATGCTGCCATGGCCACCCAGGGAATGGCCGGTGACACCGAGGCGGTCGGCATCCACCTCAGATCGCGCGGCAAGGATGGAGCAGGCGATACGGCTGTCGTAGGCGTACTTGCCTGCCGCCGACCAGTCGGGGTGTTTGCGGTAGAATACCGCAGTCTCGTAGGGACCTTCCGGG